>JBOHTE010000421.1:0-2654 GCA_050733555.1 Gemmatimonadaceae bacterium
GGGCAAACGTGACCCGTGTTCCCTTGAGATAGCGATCGCCGGCATGCTCGCCGCTGAACGCCGCCGTGCCCTGAGCGGCGGCGGCCATCCTGGATGCGCCGTCGCGGAAGCGCGCGACGGTTTCGAGCCAGTAGTTGTTATCGTGACTGAGCGCGCCAGGCGTGAACATCGTGGTGGCCGCGCCGATGGGCAGCCACGCGTCCACCTTCTTCAGTTCAATGCCGGTGAACTGCGGCGGCGCCACGCCGATCACGGTGTACGGTTGAAGTCCGACGTCCACGGTGCGGCCCAGCACCGACGAGTCACCGTTGAACTGTCCCTTCCACAACTCGTAGCTGAGTACGACGGTCGTCGTGCCCTCGTTGCGTTCTTCGTCGGGCGCGAAGAACCGCCCGAGCGCGGGTCGCGTGAGGAGTGTGGGGAAGAAGCTCGACGTCACCAGCACGACGGCGATCGAGCGTGCGCCATCGCCGCGGCCGAGCGTTGTGGTCATCGCGGAATACGCGGCGACGTTGGCGAACGCCCTCACATGATCCCGCAGCGCTTCGTACGTGCCGTAGCCCGTGGTGGAGAACGTGCCGCCGCCCCCGATGGCGCTGGCCGGCTGCGAGAACTCGACCCGCGCGACCTGATCCGGATTCCCCACGTGCGCCGGCGGCTTGAGCATCAGCGTGTCAACGATGCCGAACATCGTCGCGTTCGCGCCGATACCGAGCGCGAGGCAGACAATGGCTGAAATCGTCAGTCCGGGACGGCGGGCGAGGGAGCGGAGAGCGTAGCGCAGATCGTGCACGAGCAGTGCCTCGTGGAGCGTGTCAACTTACCGCAGATAATAGGGAGCATGCGTGAAGATGCCAGCGCGGGTGGGTGCGTGGGCAGATCAGGGCGTCGCGGCGGGCGGCACGATTTCCATGGCGAATGAGCGGTGGCCTCATTGAAGCCGCACCATCTCTACTCACGCCGGCCCGCTCCACTTGAGTTTTCCACCTGCGCCGCTCATCGCCACACGCCATCTTCCCCACATGCCCCCATCCCGCAACGACCCGTGTCCCTGCGGCAGCGGGAGGAAGTACAAGCGCTGCCACTACGCGCACGATCGGGCGGCGGCTGCCGAATCGAAGGCGGCGGCCGGTGCGGCCGCCGCCCCCGAAGCCGCGCGCGCCGCCGACTTCAAGGCCCGCGATGTGACGTTGGCCGATCAGCTTCTGCGCTTCGCGCGCGCCCGATACGGTGCGGGCTGGCTGACGGATGGTCTGGAGTGGTCGGAATTGTTGCGCGAGGGCAAGCGCTCAGATGCCGACATGCAGCTCGTCATTCCCTGGTTGCTGCACTGCCGAGTGGGCGCGAGCGGCCTCACGCTCGCCGCGGAGTGGCGGCGGCACGAGCGCCGACCCATGGCGGAGCGCGACCGGATCATCCTCGACGCGTACGCGAATGCGTGGGTCTCCGTCTGGGAAGTGGCCGAAGTCCAGCCGGGTACGGGCTCGCGTCTGGTGGACGTGCTCTCGCGCGAGGAGCGGTTCGTACGCGACGTGGGCTCGTCAAATACGCTGGAGCGGTTCGACACGGTGCTGGCAATGGTCCTCGACTGCGACGAGGTCTCGTTCTTCGGCGGCTTACACGCCCAGCCGCTGTCGCCGCGTTGGGCGGAGATCGTGACGAAGGGAGCGCAAAGCCTCTGCAAGGTGCGCACGCGCGCTGTCGCCCCCGACACGTTGCGCGACCCCGCGCGGCAGCTCGCGCTGATCGGGATCTGGAACGACGTGGTTGACATGATGCTCCACCAGCCGCTTCCCTCGCTTCAGAACACTGATGGCGATCCGCTGGTCTTCACGAGCGACGAGTACGAGCTGACCGCACCGCGCGACGAGGTGGCGCGTCGCCTCGCCTCGCTTCCTGGTGTGGAGGAGGGCGAGGAGGAGCGCGGCCGGCGGGTGTTCACGGTGAGCCGGGAGGGGAACGCGATGCATCCGACGTGGGACAACACGATCATCGCGCGACTGGTCCTCTCGGCCACACGGCTCAGAGTGGAGGCCAACTCGGCGCGGCGCGGCGACCAGATGCGCGCGACGCTCGAGAAGCACCTGCACGGGATGGTGCGGTTCCGATTGCGGAAGGATGAGAACATGGAGCAGCTCATGGCCGAAGCGCTCGACAGTGCGGATGAACGGGAGCAGGCGCCGCGGCGAGAGGAATCGGTGCCTCCTGAAGCGCTGGCGGCGCTGCTCGAGTTCCGCGAGCAGCACATACGCGGCTGGATTGACGAACGCATACCGGCGCTGGGCGGGGTTACGCCGCGCCAGGCCGCCGCCAAGCCCGCCTCGCGGTCGAAGCTCGCAGTACTCCTGAAGGAACTGGCCCAGTCGGAAGCAAGCCTGCCGCCGGAGCAGCGCATCGATCTGCGCTGGCTGTACGAGGAACTGGGTTTCCCGCTGTAACCTGGGGCGAGTGGTGCGACTCGCCTCCGTCTGCGGTGTGCGGAGTCCCGTCAGAAGTTGCCGAGGACAATGATCGCGATGATAAAAAGCAGACCAAGTGCCTCATGGATCTGCCCTGCGAGATGGTCACGCGGTGAGATGCCAACACTTGCGCGACCGAACATCGCATAATCCCTGTCCCACTCTCTCAGCTCCCGCTCATGCTCGGAACGTCTC
>JBOHTE010000422.1:0-3685 GCA_050733555.1 Gemmatimonadaceae bacterium
GGACCGGATGGTGCGCTGTACATCGCCGACGATGTGCACGGGCGCGTGTGGCGCGTGATCTATCATTAACTCGATTTGGGCGGTTCAGGCGGCGTAGCGAAGCAATTCCCTGAAGCGAGCGATTCCCGCTCGGGATGGCGCAGGTGTGACATGCGTTATTGGAAGAGAGGTGAGATGATGCGTTCAACATTGCTGACGTTGCCGCTCGCGCTGCTTCTCTCGGCGAGCGTGGAGCGAGCCGTCGCGCAGGAGAAGCCGTCGGCCGTGAAGGTCACCGGGTTGGAGTACGAAGGCTGGCGCTAGTACGGCGTGCAGTGCGCCCGCTGTCATGGGCAGGACGTAGTCGGGAATCCGGTCGCGTCGCACCTCCTCCGGTCGCTGGCCGCGAGTGGGCCCATCGATACGGAAGAGAAATTCGCGACGGTCGTGAGAGATGGCCGCGTGAATCGCGGCATGCCCGCCTTCACGGAGATCATGACCGCTGACCAGATCAGGGCAGTGTATGCGTACGTGAAGGGCAGAGCGGACAAGCGCATTCCCGTGGGGCGTCCGGCGAAGCCACAGGACTGATCCGCTGCCGGTGCGCTCTCGTGATCGCCGCCGGAGCCTGCCCTCCTGTTGACAGTCTGAAGAAGCCGGTGTAGTCTGTACCTTCAGTCCACCTGAAGGAGCACGGTGCCGTGGCGGACACGCGGTCGGAGCTGGTGCAGGGCACGCTGGAAATGCTGGTGCTCAAGACGTTGGCCTTCGAGCCGATGCACGGCTGGGGGATCGCGCAGCGCATCGAACGCCTCTCGCACGATGTGTTCCTGGTCACCCAGGGATCGTTGTATCCGGCGCTCGTGCGCATGAAGCGGCGCGGCTGGATCACCTCCTCGTGGCGTACCACCGAGAACAACCGGCGCGCGCGCTACTACGCGCTCACCGCTGCCGGCGCGCGCCGGCTCGAGCAGGAACGGGCGTCCTGGCAGCGTGCGTCCTCCGCGGTGAACGACATTCTCCGCGCAAACGCCATCCCCGCCACGGCATGAGCGCGCTCTCCGATCTCTGGTCGCGGCTGTGCAGCGTGGTCCTGCGCCGGCGCGAGGAGCGTGAGCTCGAAGAGGAGCTGCGCTTCCATCTCGCCATGGAGGCCGACGCGCGTCGCGCGGCCGGCGCGTCCGCGGCCGACGTCGACCGGGAGAGCCGGCTCGCGCTGGGCGGCGTGGAGCGCACCAAGGAGGACGTGCGCGATGCGCGCGGAACACGCCTGCTCGATGACTCGCTGCGCGATGTCTCCTTCGCCATTCGCACGCTCGCCCGCAGCCCCGGGTTCGCGCTCGTCGTCATCCTCACGCTGGCGCTCGGCATTGGCGGGACGACCGCGGTGTTCAGTGCCGTTGATACCGTGCTGCTCCAGCCGCTGCCGTACCAGGAGCCCGGCCGCCTCGTGCGTCTCTATCAGCACAACGCGGACAATCCCGGCGACCGCAGCGTCGTCACGCCCGTGCACTTTCTCGCGTATCGCAGGGCGCTCTCGTCGTTCGAGCACGTCGCGGCGGTGCTCACGTACAACGCCACGGGCGAGGATCTGACCGGCGGCGATCGCCCCGAGCGCATCCAGGTGCTGCCGGTGAGCGCCGGCTACTTCGAGGTGCTGCGCGCGCAGCCGGTGCTCGGCCGTGGCTTCGAAGAAAATGAAGAGAACGGCGCGCCCTCCGTGATTTTGAGCCACGATCTCTGGGAGCGCCTCTATCATGGCAATCCCGGTGCAGTGGGGCAGGCGCTCGTCATGAGCGGCACGCCGTTCACGGTCGTGGGTGTCATGCCGGCTGGGTACATCGACCCGATGGCGCCAGGCGTGGCGGCGTGGGTACCGCTGGATCTGCGACCGGGGCTCGATGCCAGCAATGCCGACAACCACTATCTCGACGTGATCGGGCGGTTGCGCCCCGGCGTCACGCTGGCTCACGCGCAGGCGGAGCTCGACGCGCTCGGCGCGACGCTCGCGCACCAGTATGCGGACGCCAGCGACATGCGCGCCACGCTCTATTCGCTCAAGGAGGAGGTCGTCGGACCGGCGAGCCGGTCACTGAAGCTGATGCTCGGTGCGGTGGGACTGGTGCTGCTGCTCGTCTGCGTGAACGTCGCCACGCTGCTGCTCGTGCGCGGCTCGGCGCGCTCGCACGAATTCGCGCTGCGCGCCGCGCTGGGCGGCGTGCGCGGACGGCTGGTGCGCCAGATGCTCATCGAGTGCCTGGTGCTCGCGGTCGCGGGCGAAATCGCCGGCCTGGTGCTCGCGCGCCTGGCGATGTCCGCCATCGTCGCACTGGGTGCGGGATCGGTGCCGCGGCTCGATGGGCTCACCATGAATCCGGGAATCCTCTGGTTCTCGCTCGCGGTGGGCACAGCTAGCGCACTCGTGTTCGGCCTGATGCCCGCACTGCGCGCCGCACACGCGCAGCCCATTGACGCGCTCCGCGCCGAGGGACGCGGGCTCGCGGGAGCACAGGGCCAGCGGCACGTCCGCTCCGGTCTCGTCATGGCGCAGGTGGCGCTGGCGTTCGTGCTGCTCGTGGGCGCGGGGCTGCTCATCGTGAGCTTCCACCGGCTGCGCTCGCTGGACCTGGGTGTGAAGCCCGATCAGGCGCTGGTGTTCGAGCTGCACCTGCCGGAGGCGCGCTACGATTCCACGGCACGAGCGCGATTCTACGAGGATGTGACTACGCACATCGAGCAGTTGCGGGGTGTGCGTGCGGCGGGCGGCATCTCCCGGCTGCCGGCAACCGGCTCGTTCCACCTCTGGGGTACTAGGCCGCTCACCGGCCCGAATGCGGGGAAGGAGCACGGCGGCACTGGCGCGGAGCAGCGCGTGGTGTCCGGCGAGTATTTCAAGGCGGTCGAGATCCCCGTGCTCGAAGGTCGCGCCTTCGACGCACGTGACAACGCATCCGCGCCGCGGCGCGCGGTCGTGAGCACCTCCGCCGCGGCGCAGCTCTTTCCCGGTGTCGATCCCATCGGCCAGCGACTGCGCACCGGCGGATTCGACTGGGAGGTGATTGGTGTCGTCGCCGATGTGGCGCTGGACGTCGAGGGGCGCGTCGCGCCCACGGTGTATCACGCGCACGCCCAGTTCGTCGGCGATCGCAACTGGGCGCTGACACAGGTGGTGTCGGCGACGGGATCGCCGGACGCCCTGTTGCCGGCGGTTCGCCGGACCATTGCGACCATGGATCCGGCGCTCGTGCTGTACCGCCCAATGACCATGGCGGAGGCGATCGGCGCGGGAACGGCGCAGCGCAGGCTCACGCTCACGGTGCTCGCGAGCTTCGCGGCGATCGCGCTGCTGCTCGCGGCGCTCGGCCTCTTCGGCGCGCTGTCATACTCGGTGAAGCTCCGTTCGCGCGAGTTCGGCGTGCGCATGGCGCTGGGGGCCGATCGCGGCGCGATCCGGCGACTGGTGCTGCGTCAGGGACTCGTTGTCGCCGTGGCGGGCGTGGCCATTGGCGTGTTGGGCGCGCTCGCGCTCTCGCGGGTGATGGCGTCAATGGTGTTCCACGTGCAGCCGCTGGATCCGGGCGTACTCGCCGGCGCGGTGCTGTTCATCCTGCTCGTTGGCGCGGTGGCGGCGTATCTCCCGGCACACCGTGCCACGGCGGTGGATCCCCGCTCGATTCTGCAGTAGGATCAAAAGGGTCAGAGTCGA
>JBOHTE010000423.1:0-1134 GCA_050733555.1 Gemmatimonadaceae bacterium
GAGGGATTCTTCGCGACGGTGCTTGGCCTCGACGTGTTCAGCCGTGAGACCGGACGACATGTCTTCTTCCGCTGCGGCACCGGCATGTTTCTCGTGTTCAATGCGGTGCGCACCAGCACGACGGCCAGTGAAGTGAACGGCGCGCGCATTCCCGCGCACGGCGCGATCGGCGCGGGGCACGTGGCCTTCCGCATTGCGGCCGACGAGCTTGCCGCGTGGCGCAGCCGGCTGGCCGATGCCGGCATCGCCATCGAGACCGAAGTGGATTGGCCGAACGGTGGCCGCTCGCTCTACGTCCGTGATCCCGCCGGCAACAGTGTGGAGCTCGCGACCGCCACCATTTGGGGACTGCGTGATTGACCTGATCGTGAGGACTGGATGATTGACGTGGTCCGCGCGGACATCACGACGCTCAATGTCGATGCGATCGTGAACGCGGCAAACAGCGCGCTCGCCGGCGGCGGCGGCGTGGATGGCGCGATCCATCGAAGCGCGGGCCCTGAGTTCGGGCGCGCGAGTCGTGCGCTCGGCCCGGTGCCGCCGGGGGGCGCCGTGATCACACCGGGCTTCGCGCTGCCGGCGCGCTACGTGATCCATGCGGTCGGTCCGGTCTGGCGGGGCGGCACGCTCGGCGAAGCGGACACACTCGAGCGCGTCTACGAGTCGAGCTTCCGCGTGGCGCTGGCCGCGGGCGATGTGCGCGCCATTGCCTTCGCCGCGATTTCCACCGGCGTCTATGGCTTCCCCAAAGCCGCGGCCGCGCGGATTGCACTGCGCGTCATGCGCCGCCATGAGCCGTCCTTCGAGCGCATCGTGGCGTGTGTGTACTCCGACGAGGACCGCCGGATCTACGAAGGGGAATTGGGGGAATTGGGGTCAGACTCGATTAAAGAGGTCAGGGTCGATTGATCCACGCCCCACCACCCCACCCTTGGGAATCGGCAATCGGGAATGGGGAATCGTGGGAATGGGGAATCGACCTCCCCATTCCCCATTTCCACCATTCCACATTCCCGATTGCCCATTCCCAAGGGTGGGGTGGTGGGGCGTGGATCAATCGACCCTGACCCCTTTAATCGAGTCTGACCCCAATTCCCCCAATTCCCCTTCGTAGATCCGGCGGTCCTCGTCGGA
>JBOHTE010000424.1:0-2293 GCA_050733555.1 Gemmatimonadaceae bacterium
CTTGCCGGCCGGCGCGAGGAATCGCGGGTCGCTGCTGCGGACCCGTATGCCGGGCGTCTCGAGCAGCCACCAGGGGAAGCCGCCGAACTCCCACTCGGCGCAACTGTAAGGACCGGGCCGCACGATCACCCACAGCCCTTCCTCCTGCGCGAGCCGGATGAACGCCGCGAGATCACGATTGCCTGTGCGAAAGTCAAACACGCCCGGGCGCACCTCGTGATAATTCCAGAAGACGTAGGTGGCGATCGTGTTGAGACCCATCGCCTTCGCCATCCGCAATCGCTGGCGCCAGTACGCTCGCGGGATGCGCGCGTAGTGCATCTCGCCCGAGATGATCTGCAGCGGCTTCCCATCGAGGAGAAACGCGCCCTTGGCGATCCGGAAGTCGTGGTGCGCCGCGGTGTGCTCCGACGCCTGTACCGCAGCGTGCGCCGCGGTCTGTGCCGCGGCTGGATCAGTGCGTGCGACGCCGCACAGGGCGGCAAGACACAGGCACCCGAGGAGGCGGCGCGACGCGAGAGAACGGGGAGAGATGGAACGAGTCATCGTTCGTGCAGGCGAGATGTGAGCTGGTAGAGCACCCGGACAGATCCGCTGTTCATTCGGGCGGGCGCAGAGAAGTTACCAGTCCTCCGCTCGTGATGGCGCGTTGTGTCCACCGTCCACGTCCGCGCTCACGATTCCGGCCGACGCACGGCGTAGCGGAGTTGCGCGAACGCCTCGCCATGCGCAGCCGCCGAGAGCAGCCGCAGAGGCGGCGTCGTGATCCGTCGCGGCAGCAGCGGCGCACCGCCGCCGAGGGTCACCGACGCGATCGTGACGATCACCTCGTCGAGCAATCCGTGGTCGTGGAACTGGCCAACCAGCTCGCCCCCGCCTACGATCCACACGTTCTTGCCGCCCGCCGCCGCGACCATATCCCGGTGCACGGATCGCACATCACCGTTCGCGAATCGAATGTCTGCTCCCGGGATCACGGGAAGCGAACGAGATGTGAACACCCAGGTTGGCTGTTGATACATCCATGGCTGCGGACGATCGGCATCGGGACGGATGTGGTGCTCGAGGATCCATTCGTAGGTCGTCGACCCCATGGCGAGTGAACCGACATCACGAATGAAGTCCGGGTAATCGCTTTCCTCCTCCTCGCCAAACTGGAACAGCCAGTCGAGCGAGTTCCGCGGGTCCGCGATGAACCCGTCCAGACTGGCGGCGGTGTAGTACTGGGTTTTCATGGTGCGGGCCGAAAATGGGTGATCTGATGGGCTGTCCGAGCGGGCTATGCGCGCCCGAGCCACGGACCGCCGCAAACGCGACGAAACCCTGTCTGACACACGGCTGTCCAACTGCTATGATTGGCCGGATGTCGAAAGGAACGCCAGTCCCTCTCTCCAGGAACTGACATGCCGCTCATCGTGCAGGAGATTGTCCAGGGCGTTCGCTCGCTCCGGCGCAGCGTAGCCTTCACGGTCGCCGCCATCGTCACGCTCGCCCTCGGCATTGGCGCGACGACGGCCATCTTCAGCGTCGTGCGATCCGTGATCCTCGCGCCACTTCCGTTCCCTCGATCCGACCGCATGGTCGTCCCGGAGTCGCGCATGACGACCACGGGCGGCGCATGGTCCGTCACCTACGCGGACTTCATGGACTGGCGCGACCAGCATCTGTTCGCCCAGGTCGCGGCCTATCAACCGGTGCAGATGGATCTCACCGGCGCCAGCGAGCCGGTGCGCATCCAGGCCGCGGCCGTGAGCCCGCAGTTCTTCGGTGCCTTGGCGGCGGCGCCCGCGAAGGGACGGTCGCTGCAGCCGCCTGACTACGCCACGGGCGCCGCATACGCGGTCGTCATCTCGGACCGGCTGTGGAGAACACAGTTCGGCGCGCGCCCGGACATCGTCGGGGCAACCGTGGAAATCAGCGCCATCAAGCGAACCGTCGTCGGCGTGCTGCCGGCCGGAGCACGATGGCCACTCGACGCCGACCTCTGGATGCCGCTGCGCGTCACGTCGGAGCTGGATCCGGACCTCCAGCGGCGCGACAATTACATCTTCGAGGCGATCGCGCGACTGGCGCCGGGCGCGACGCTGGAGAGCACGCGCGCCGAGATGACGGCGCTCGCGAGCCGCGCTGCGCAGGAACACCCGGACATCCGCGCCAACGTCACAACTGTCCCGACGCCGCTGCTGCAGTCGATGCTCGGCCCCACCACGCCGCGCGCGCTCTGGATTCTGCTCGGCGCCGTGGGCCTCCTCCTCCTCATCGCCTGCGTGAACGTCGCGAACCTGCTGCTCGC
>JBOHTE010000425.1:0-4861 GCA_050733555.1 Gemmatimonadaceae bacterium
GGGGAGCGCCGCGGACCCTCGGTACTGCGGGTCCGCTCTGCTCCCCCGCGCGGGTAGCTCAGGGCTTGGCCCACTGCACTCCAACGATCAGCGACCCGCGGCCAGCGACCACCGACCGCTGTTAAACCACCTACCGCTTCATACCCACCACCATCACCGCCGCCTCGCTCACTTCCATCGAAAGATCCGCAGCGCCAGCAGAAAGCTCACCACGAGCCAACCGAGCACGATGGCCAGTTCGCCCGGCATCGAAAGGAGGCTCGCGCCCTGCAGCATGTTGGCGCGCAGCGCGTTGTTCACCGCGGTGAGCGGCAGAGCCTGAATGAACGGCTGCATGCTGGCCGGGAAATTCGCCGACGAGAAGAAGACGCCGGAAAACACCCACATGGGCAGCATGATCAGGTTCATGAGTCCCGATACACCTTCCGTGGTCCGCGCCCGCGAGGCGATGAGCAATCCCAGCGCGCCGAAGGACAGCGCGGCGGCCACGCAAATCAGTCCCAGCTGCCAGAGCGACCCGCGCAACGGCACGCCGAACACGAGCGCGCCGAATCCAAGCAACGTGACGACCTCGAACAGCAGCATCGTCAAACGCGACAGCAGGAACGACAGCAGATATTCCGCGCGCGACATGGGCGTCGCGACGAGTCGCTTGAGCAGCTTGCGCTTGCGCGAGTCCACGATGGCGAAGCCGAGTCCCCAGATCCCGCTGCCCATGAGATTCATTCCCAGCAGCCCCGGAATCACGAAGTCGATGTAGCGCGACCCGCGTTCGCGCACCTGGTTGTCCGCCACGGCAACCGGGTCCGTGCGTCCCGCGGCGCGTTGCACCGCCGCGTCCGTGATGAGCCGGGCGTTCCGCGCTTCGGGCCGCGTGTCGTCGTAGCGATACGTCACGCCGTTTGCCCCCTGTGGTACCACGAGCAGCGCGATCGCGCCGGTGGCGAGCGCGTGCCGGGCCGCACTGTCGCTCAGCAGTTGCACGCTGAGCGCCGAGTCCGCGCCGAGTGACTGCGCGAGGTGCGCGGCAGCGGGCGCGCCCGCCAGCACCGCCACGTGCTCGCGCTGCGCGGGGCGATCGCGGAACGCCAGGCCCAGCCCCGCCGCCAGCAGAATGGGAAACACGAACACCCAGAACACCGCTTCCGGTTCGCGGATGAACTCGCGATAGCGGACGAGCGTGAGCTGCACGAGCGAATGTTCGCGCCATGAGCGGCCTTCGCGGCCCGGCGCACGGCCGCCGGCGGAACGCGCCCCGGAGAGCGTCGTCTCAGTCATCGCGCAGGTGTCGTCCCGTGAGAGCCATGAAGACATCCTCCAGTGTGGCGGACCGCGTGCGCAGCTCGCTCATCTCGACGCCGGCCCGCGCGAGCGTGGCGAGCAGCGCGGGAACCGTGCGGTGCAGCTCCGTCACCTCCATGCGGTAGCCATCGCCACTGGAACGCACGGTGCGCACGCCCTCGATGGTTCGCAGCGCCGCTTCGTTCATGCCATCACGCTGGCCGCCCGCTGAGAACTCCACCACGTGCTCGGCTCCCAGCTGGGCGATCAATTCTCGCGGCGTGCCGAGCGCGATGACCTTGCCGTGATCCATGATCGCGACACGATCGCACAGGTACTCGGCTTCGTCCATGTAGTGCGTTGTCAGCAGCGTGGTGCGTCCCGTCGCCCGAAACTGCTCGATGAGCGCCCAGAGCTGGCGTCGTGCCTGCGGATCGAGCCCCGTCGTGGGCTCGTCCAGGAAGAGCAGATCGGGATCGCCCACCAGCGCACACGCCAGCGCCAGACGCTGCTTCTGCCCGCCGGAGAGGCCGCCGACGCGCGCGGTCGCCTTCTCCTGCAGCTGCACCAGCGCGATGACGTCGTCTGCCGCCGGTCCCGCGCGATAGAAGGATCGAAAGAGGCGCACCGTCTCCAGCACGGTGAGCTTCTCGGAAAGCTGCGTTTCCTGCAGTTGAATACCGAGCCGCTCGCGCAGGCGCTGCGCATCGGTCTTCCAGTGGAGGCCGAGGACTTCCACGTCGCCGCTGTCAGCCGTGGTGAGCCCCTCACAAATCTCGATCGTGGTCGTCTTGCCGGCGCCGTTGGGGCCGAGCAGACCGAAGCACTCGCCCGAGCGCACGTCGAGGTCGATGGAATCCACCGCGATGACGTTCGCGTACGACTTGCGGAGCGAGCGCAGGGCGAGAGCGGAGGGCATCAGGACAGGGGCAAGGGAATCACAAAGCTAGCGACCTGGAGAAGGGATCGGGGAGTCATCCCCGCCCCTCCGCCCTTCCCTTGGGAATCTTCCCAGCCCAACCACCCTTCCCGTGGGAATCGGCAATCGGGAATGGGGAATCGGGGAGGCAATCCGCCGCCCACCGCCCCACCCCGATATCATGGGGAATGGGGAGGCCGAGTCCCCATTCCCCATTCCCCATTCCCACGATTCCCCATTCCCGATTGCCGATTCCCAGGGGAAGGGTGGTTGTGGAGAGGATCATTCCCAAGGGGAGGGTGGCGGCGGCAGGGAAGGGTGGTCGGGCTGGGGCATTGCGGTATAGTTCAGGAAAGAACCCTCCTCGCCCGCGCCATGGCCGTTCCCTCCCGCCTCCAAAACTTCATCAATGGTTCGTTCGCGACTTCGGCCGCTGATCGGACTTTCACCCATGTGAATCCGTCGGACGCGCGGGATATCGTGGCACAGGTCCCCGAAGGGACCAGCGACGACGCCCGCGCCGTAGTCGCAGCAGCCGCCGCGGCATTCCCGGGCTGGCGTGCCCGCTCGGGCCCCGAGCGCGCGACGTTGCTCCATGCGTGGGCCGGCATCATTGCCGGACAGGCCGATTCCCTGTCGCGCGCGATGAGCCGCGAAGTGGGCAAGCCGATCGGCGAAGCACGCGGAGAAGTCGCGCGCTGCATCGTGATTCTGCGCTACTACGCGGGCGAGGCGGTGCGTCAGGTGGGCGACGTCATCCCCGCGCAGAGCGCGGCCGCGCTGCAGTTCACGCTGCGCGACCCGCTGGGTGTGGTCGCACTGATCACGCCGTGGAACTTTCCGCTGGCTATTCCGCTGTGGAAAGCGGCGCCCGCGCTCGCGTTCGGAAACACGGTAGTGCTCAAGCCGTCCGAAATGTCGTCGCACCTCGCCACGCTGCTCGCGGCCACCGCCAACGAGGCCGGAATGCCCGCGGGAGCCTTCAATGTCCTGCTTGGTACAGGGGCGGCGGTGGGCGAGCCACTACTCCGCGAGGACGCCGTGCGAGGCATCAGCTTTACCGGTTCGTCCGTGGTTGGGGCGCGCGTCGCGGCCATCGCTGCCCAACGCAACGTGCGCTACCAGACAGAGATGGGCGGAAAGAACGTGGTCATCGTCGCGCGCGATGCGGACCTCGATGCCGCCGCGGCGCTCACGGCGAGCGGCGCCATGCGATACGCCGGACAGAAGTGCACCGCCACCAGTCGCGTCGTGATTGCCAGAGAAATCGAGCACGATTTTCTGGCGAGGCTCCGTGCGCAGGTGGATGCGCTGCCGCTCGGCCCTGTTGACGATCCCGCGTCCGCCGTCGGCCCGCTCATCAGCGACGCGGCACGCGAACGGGTGAAGAAAACCATGGCCGACGCTGCACCTGAGCGATTGTTCGGTGGAGACTTGCCGGCGGACGAGCGGCTCGCGCACGGATTCTTCATGGCGCCCACCGTGATCCGCTATCGCGATGCCGGCGAGCCCCTCGCCCAGCGCGAACTCTTTGCTCCCGTTCTTGGTGCCATCGTCGCCGACGATCTCGACCACGCCATTGATCTTGCCAACCAGACGCCCTACGGCCTCAGTGCGTCGCTGTTCACGCGCGACCTGCGCAGCGCGTTGCGCTACGTTCATCGCATTCAGGCCGGCCTCGTGCGCGTGAACGGCGATACCACCGGCGTGGACCCCCACGCGCCCTTCGGCGGCGTGAAAGGCTCCAGCTCCGGCAGCCGCGAACAGGGAGCGGCCGCGCGCGAGTTCTACACCGAGACGAAAACCATCCAGATCAACCCGTGAACGTACCCGACATGGAATCGCACGACTGGCACGGGGTGTTTCCCGCCATCACCACTCCCTTCAGCGCGGATCTGTCGGTGGATCACGCCGCGCTGCGCGCACACGTGTCCTGGCTCGTGAATCAGGGCGCGCGTGGCATCATCGCGCTGGGCTCGCTCGGTGAAGCGGCCACGCTTGCGGCCGCCGAAAAGGTCGAGCTGCTCGAGAGCTGCTGCGCCGCAGCGGGCACTCGCGCGCCGGTCATCGCGGGCATCTCGGCGCTCAGCACGGCGGATGCCGTGACCCTCGCACGGGGCGCACAGACCGCGGGGTGCGCCGGCCTCATGGTGCTGCCCCCGTACGTGCATCATGGCGACTGGCGCGAAACCAGAGCGCACGTCGATGCCGTCATCGATGCGACGCCGCTCTCCTGCATGCTCTACAACAACCCGATCGCCTATGGCACGGACTTCCTGGCGGCGCACATCGAAGAGCTGGCGCGACACGCGAATCTGCATGCGGTGAAGGAGTCGAGCGGCGACGTGCGGCGCATCACCGCCATTCGCGAGCGCCTGGACGACCGGTTGGCGATCTTCGTGGGACTCGATGATCTGATCGTGGAAGGAGTGCACGCGGGTGCGGTTGGCTGGGTCGCTGGCCTGGTGAACGCACTCCCCACCGAATCCGTCAGGCTCTTTGCCCTGGCCACGGACGGGAATGTGCAGGAGACGCGAGCACTGTACGAGTGGTTTCTCCCGCTGCTGCGACTCGACAGCGTGCCCAAGGGCGTGCAACTCATCAAGCGCTTGCAGCAGGAAGTCGGCCGGGGAAGCGAGCGCGTCCGGCCGCCCCGCCTCG
>JBOHTE010000426.1:0-6642 GCA_050733555.1 Gemmatimonadaceae bacterium
GCGCGACCGGTTCGGCCGGGTGCCAGCGGCCGAGAACGTGCTCGTGTCCGAGGAGCTGGAGCGCGATCCGGTGGTCTCGCGTGCCGCGCTCGCATTGCGGCAGGCCGTGGTCGCCGCCGCGGCGTCCCGGCCGGTCAGGCTCGTCGCGCCGTGGCCGGATGGTCGCCGCTGGGCCGCCGCGTTCACCCACGACCTCGATGTCGTCTCGCTCTGGCCCGCCTTCACACTGCTGCGCATCGGCGAGCTGCTCGGCAAGCGCGAGGGCCGGCGCGCGCTGCGTGTCACGCGCGCCGCCGCGGCCTCCATCACGCGCTCGCCGGTGTGGGACGCCGTGCAGGCATTGCTGGCAGCGGAGCGCCGACACGACATCGTGTCAACCTGGTTCATACTCTGTGGCACGCCGACGGTGCGGAGCATGCGCGCCGGTGATCTCACGTACCGTCCGGAGTCGCGCGGTGCGCGCCGCATTCTGGCCGCCGTCGCAGCGGCGGGACATGAGATCGGACTGCACGGCAGCTTCGAGACGATGGACACGCCGGCCCGGTTCACCCCGCAGCGCGAGCGGCTCATGGCGCTCACCGGCGCGACGATCCAGGGGGTGCGCCAGCACTTCCTGCGCATTGAGCCCGGCGTGAGCGAATGCGCCATGAGCAGCGCCGGCTTCACGTACGACTCGACCCGCGGTTTCGCTGATCGCAACGGCTTCCGCTCCGGCGTCGCGGACGTCTTTCCGGTGTGGTACGATGATGCGCCGGGTAGCGGCAGCCTCTCCGAAGTGCCGTTCTGCTGGATGGATCGTGCCTTGAGCAAGTACCGCGGAACGGAGGAACCGGCAGCGTGGGTCGCCGATGCGATCGAGCTCGCGAAGACCTGCCGCGAGGTGGAGGGTCTCTGGACCGGCATCTGGCATCCGAATCTTGCCGCCCCGCTCGGTTATCCCGGAGCACCGGATGCGTATGCCGGGTTGTTGCAGGCGGCGATCGCTGACGGAGCCTGGGTGGCCACGCTCTCGCGCATCGTGGCGTGGCGCATCGCGCGACGCTCCGTTCGGATCCGCGCCGTGACTGCGGATGGACGTGTCGAGGCATACGCATCGGCTCCCGCTGCGATGGAGCTGATGCTCGAGGACGCCAGCGGCGCGCGCCGCGAACGCGTTGGCGCCGGAGTGCTCAGGTGAGCGCGCCGGGAGGAGCGGATCACGAGCTGAACGTGCTTTTTCTTTCGCATTCCTTTCCGCGCACGCCCGCCGATCCTGCGGGCTCCTTCGTGCTGCGCCTCGCGGTGGCACTTCGCAGCGAAGGCGTCCGCGCGACTGTCGTGGCGCCGGGCGGTCCCGGCATCGCTGCGCATGACGTGTTCGAGGGAATTCCGGTCAGCCGATTCCGCTACGCCCCGCGGCGACTGGAGACGCTCGCCTACACCGGCACGATGCTCGACCAGGCCACGCACTCCATGCGGGCACGCGTAGTGCTTGCCAGCATGGTCACCGCGAATCTCGCGGCCGCATACGCCGCACTGCGCCGCACGAAGCCGGCGCTCCTCCACGCGCACTGGTGGTTTCCCGGAGGGCTCGTGGGCGGACAACTGGCGCGCATGCGTCGCGTGCCGCTCGTGACGACGCTGCATGGATCCGACCTGCGCGCCGCACAGGCTACGCCGATCGCGACCCGACTCTTCCGTCACGTGATGCGTCAGTCCACCGCCGTGACCACAGTGTCGCGCTGGCTCGCGGGGGACGCGGCGCGGCTCGTTCCCGAGATACACCCCATCGTCGGACCGATGCCCGTTGCGCCCGATCTCTTCCACCCCGGCACCACCCGGGCGCGTGATCGGTTGCTGTTCATTGGCAAGTTGAATGAGCAGAAGGGAATCGTCCCGCTCCTCGAGGCGCTCTCGCGCATGCACGCCAAGCCGCATCTCGACGTGGTGGTCGGAATAGGGAGTGATCCCGCGCCCGCACGAACGCTGGCGGCATCGCTCGGCATTGCCGATCAGATCACCTGGCATCCACTCCTTTCGCAGGTCGCGCTGGCGGAGCGTTATCGCTCCGACACCGTGTTCGTCGCTCCGATGACCGGCGAGGGGCTGGGGCTCGTGGCCATCGAGGCCGCGCTCTCCGGCATGCCCACCGTGGCGTTCGCCTCAGGCGGTCTCACGGACATCGTCATGCCGGAGCACACCGGAGTGCTGGTTCCGCCAGGGGACGTCCATGCGCTGGCCGCCGCACTGGATCGCGTGCTCGCGCAGCCGGATCAGGGCGGGGCACTGGGAGCCGCTGCCAGGGCGCACGCGCTCGCCACGTTTGCACCGGATGCGGTGGCACGCCGCTACGCCGATGTCTATCGCACGATGCTGGCCGCCTCGCCCGCCGCGCGCCAGCCGGGTTCACGCACGTGATGCAACTGGCGCGTGCGGCGGAATCGGCGCAATTTACACGTCGTTGCGGCGCGTCCTCCACGATTGCACCCGGTTCCCGGGTCCCCGCCACACGCGCCCCGCGCGGTGATGGTGTGCCGTTGTTCTCACCTTCGGTCCGATAATGCCGCGTTCCGCTGCCTCGCCCAAGACAACGTCCCGCGCCATGCAGGGCACCGCGCCGTTCGCGCCCCGCTTCGCGGGCGCGTGGGCTTCCGCCGTCTACGCCATCTGCACGATCGTGCTCGCGTGGCCGGCGTTCGTCGGAAAATTCCTCGTGAGTCCGGTCAGCGACCAGTACATCGGCGGCTATCCGGTTCGTGAATTCGCCGCGCATCTGCTCAAGACCACCGGCAGCTATCCGCTCTGGAACCCGTACATTTTCGGCGGCATGCCGTATGTCGGCGCCATGAACGGCGATGAGTTCTATCCGACGTTTCTGCTGCGGCTGATCTTTCCGGTGGACGTGGGAATGACCTGGGGATTCATCATCCACATTTTCCTGGCCGGGCTGTTCACGTACCTGTTCCTTCGTGCATGCAGGTTCTCCTTCCTCGCGTCGCTTACCGGCGGCCTGGCGTACATGATGGGCGGCCCCATCTCGTCGTACGTCTCGCCGGGACATGACGGGAAGCTGTTCGTGAGCGCACTGATGCCGCTTGCGCTCTGGATGCTGCTGCGTGGCATGCGCGACGGCCGCCGCTGGGCGTGGGGTGTGCTCGCGCTCACCACGGGACTCGCGGTGCTCAGTCCCCATCCGCAACTGCTCCAATACATGCTGCTCACACTCGGTGCCTTCGCGCTCTGGCTTGTCTTCACCGCGGACGATACTGCGCCGCTGGAGCGGAGCATCGCCTGGCGCCGCCTCGGCGTGGCGGCGATCGCGATTGGCGTGGGCTTCCTGATGGGTGCCGTCCAGTATCTCCCCTTCATCAAGTACATCCCCTGGTCGCCTCGCTCGCAGGGAATGGCCGGCGGGTACGCGCATGCCGTCTCCTATTCGTTTCCCATTGAGGAATTGATCAACACGTACGTCCCGCAGTTCACGGGCATCCTGGACAATTACTGGGGAAAGAACGGGATTCACTTCCACAGCGAATACATCGGGGTGGTCGTCTTCGTACTCGCGGTGCTCGGACTGGCACGCCTGCTGCGCGGTGCACACCATTCCTTCGCGCGCTTCTGGCTCGGTGTTCTGATCGTCGCGCTCCTCTGGTCGCTCGGCGGCTACACGCCGTTCTATCACCTCGTGTACGCCCTTGTCCCCGGCACGAAGTTCTTCCGGGCGCCGAGCACGATGTTCTTCAACGTCGCCTTCGTCATGGCGATCTTCGTGGCGCTTGGCATCGAGCGGCTGCAGGCGCGCGAGGTGACCCACCGCTATGCCGTGGGTTGGCTGATCGTCGGCGCGATCGTGCTGCTGCTCGGCGTGAGCGGTGCACTGACCACCGCCGCCGAGACCATTGCACCGGTCAGCCGCCTCGACGCGGTCATTGCCAACGCTCCCCAGCTGCTCACCGGGGCCGTTCGCTCGGCCGTGTTCACGCTCGTGGCTGGCGGACTGCTGCTCCTGCTGGCGCTGGATCGCCTGGGGAGTCGCGCAACCGCGATCGCGCTCATCGTGCTGCTCGCCGCCGATCTCTGGAGCATCGAGCGGATCTACTGGCGCTTCTCGCCGCCAGCCTCGACGCTGTACGCCAGCGACCCCACCATTGACTATGTCAGGGCGCAGCGCGAGCCCGGGCGCGTCCTCGCTCTTCCATTGGGCCAGGACTTCGCATACCACGATCCGTTTCTCATTGGTGACGCCCTCATGGTGCATGGCGTACGGCAGGTGCTCGGCTATCAGGGCAACTCCATGCGCTATTACGGTGAGCTCACTGACAATGCACTCGGCAGTCCGCAGCTCTGGCGATTGCTGAACGTGAAGTATCTGCTCACCAACACGGACTCGACACCCATTCCCGGCTCGCAGCGCCTCGTCGGGCCCGTCAAGGACGCGGCCGGTACGACCGTCTATCTGTACTCCGTGCCGGGGGACAATCCCGCTGCCTGGGTCGCCCCGGCCATCGTCAAGGCCCCGGACGACGCCGTGCTCGCTACCGTGCTGGACCAGCGGTTCGACATGCGGCGTGCAGCACTATTTGACACGGCTGCCCACGTCACCGGCCAGAAGCTGACGGCGCTGCCCGATGCCAGCCCGATCCGTCCCATCGTGACGCGCTATGATCCCGGGCACATCGAGGTCGAGCTCGACCAACCGGCCACGGCCGGATCGGCGCTCGTGGTATCGGAGAACTACTATCCGGCCTGGACGGCCACGGTGGATGGTAAACCGGCCGCCGTGGGCCGTGCCGACCTGTCGCTGATTGGCGTCGCGCTTCCCGCGGGATCCAGGAGGATCGTCCTGACGTTCGCGCGCTCGACCTTCCGGCATGGGATGCTGATCACCTTCATCGCGCTGCTGGCTGCGCTCACCATGATCGGCGGAGGGGTGGTTCTGGAGCGCAGACGGCATGAGTGAACGCGCCCTCGTCGTCATTCCCACCTACAACGAACGCGCCAATATCGAGCGCATCATCGCCGCGGTCCTCGCGCAGGACGAGCGGCTGGAGGTGCTCGTCGTGGACGACGGCTCTCCCGATGGCACCGGCGAGATCGTCGACACCATCGTGGCGTCCAATCCGAAGGTTCATGCGATTCACCGGGCCGGCAAACTCGGCCTTGGCACCGCCTACCTGGCCGGATTCAAGTGGGCAATCGACCAGAGCTACGACTTCGTGTTCGAGATGGACGCTGACTTCTCGCACGACCCGGCACACTTGCCGCAGTTTCTGGAAGCGGTCCGAGACGCCGACCTCGTGCTGGGGTCCCGCTACCGCAAGGGCAAGGTGACAGTAGTGAACTGGCCCATGTCGCGTCTCATGCTCAGCTATGGAGCAAACCTTTATGCGCGCGTCGTAACTGGGCTTCCTCTTGATGATTGCACCGGCGGATTCAAGTGTTTTCGCAGGTCAGTCCTGGAGGCAATCGACCTTGATTCGGTGCGTTCCAACGGCTATGCGTTTCAAATCGAGATGAGCTTTCGCGCGTGGCAGAACGGATTTCGCATTGTGGAAATTCCAATTGTGTTCGTGGATCGGACGGAAGGAGAGAGCAAGATGTCCAGGAAAATCGTTCGCGAAGCCGTGTGGATGGTCTGGCGGCTGCGATGGTGGTCGTTGACCGGGCGGGTGTAATGGCAACACGGAAGTTCTACAAAATGAGCGGTTCGGGTAACGATTTCGTGATTTTCGACACCCGGCATGAGGGCGCCGGAGCACTGGATGATCAGGTCGTTATTCAGGCCCTGTGTGCGCGGGGTACCGGCGTGGGAGCCGATGGATTGGTCTTCCTCGACGAAGCCGACGCTACGAGCGGCGCAGACGTTCGGATGCGCTATTTCAACAGCGACGGGCTGCACGCCTCCATGTGCGGGAATGCCGCGCTCTGCGTGACGCGTCTGGCGACCGATCTCGAGGCGGCGCCCAGGACCGGCATGCAAATCCAGACGGATGCTGGCGTCCTGGCCGCGCGCATGGTGGCGGCCACTCCAGAGGTGGATCTGCCGCAGGTGAGTCAGGTAACGCCCGAGATGGCAGTCGGCCAGGCGCCGGGCGAGGAGCGCATGGGCTTCTGCCGGCCGGGCGTGCCGCATCTGGTCGTCCGCTGCGCGGATGTCACGCCGGTCGACGTCGTCACGCGTGGCAGGGCACTGCGGCGCGATCCTTCGCTGCAGCCAGGTGGAGCGAACATCGACTTCGTCTCGCGCCGGGAAGACGGGAGCTGGTCCATCCGGACCTACGAGCGCGGTGTGGAAGGAGAAACCCTGGCGTGCGGAACCGGCGCAATCGCCGTGGCGATCCTGCTGGCGGTCTGGGGCGACTCGGGGCTCGAGACCAACCTGATCACGCATTCCGGTCGACTGGTGAGCGTGCGGCTGCGCCGGGAGGGCGACGTGTGGTATCCGTCGCTTCGAGGCGAAGGGCGGCTGGTTTTCACGGGACAACTGGCGGACCGTTAGCGGTCCGTCATCCACAATTTGGCTGTGGGCGCGGCGGCAGGGGCGGCCGCCTTTGGATTCGCCTCATGTGATCAACTCCAACATAGGATATGGCAATGACTTGGAAAGCAGCCTGCGGAGCGGAGTCGGCGGCTTTCCACATTTGTCCACCATCTGTAGTTTAC
>JBOHTE010000427.1:0-33859 GCA_050733555.1 Gemmatimonadaceae bacterium
GGACGGGAGCGTGACGAGCTGCTCCGGGAAATTGTCGCGCTGCGGCATACCGCGGTCATCTATGAAGCTCCTAATCGCGTCGCCGCCACGCTGGCCGCGCTCGTCGCGACGGGCGCGGGCGAGCGCGATGCCGTGGTGGCGCGCGAGCTGACTAAGCGATTTGAGGAGCTGCGTCGTGGAACGGTGCGGGAACTCTCGCGGTACCATGAGGAATCCCCGCCGCGCGGGGAAGTGGTGATCCTGCTGGCTGGCGCTGGTCCGGGCGTCACCATCAGCGAAGAGGATGCGCGTCACCAGGCCAGGGCGCTGCGCGACGCCGGCGCCAGCGCGCGCGAGGTGACGCGCACGCTGATCGAGGAGCATGGATTGGCGCGCAACCTGGCCTATCGCCTCACGCACGAACCCGAGTAGCTCGCTTCGCCCGCGTCTTGCAGGATGCACTCATGATGTTTCGATCGGCCGCACTCGCTCTGCTCGTCACCCTGGTTCCGGCATCACGGCCCGCGCGGTCGCACGGACGCGGCGCGTCCGCCGCCCCGGTGCCGCGCGACGCGTTGCGCATGACCGTCGCGCGCCTGCAGTATGACGGCGGCGGCGACTGGTACTCCAACCCGTCCGCGCTGCCGAATCTGCTCGAGGCGATTGCCACGCGCACCACGCTGAACGTGGAGCGCACCGAAGCGCGCATCACGCTCATGGACGATCGCCTCTGGAACTATCCCTACATCTTCGTCACGGGGCACGGCAACATCCACTTCAGTGATGCGGAAGTGGCGCGGCTGCGTGAATATCTCGCTCGAGGCGGCTTCATTCACTTCAGCGACAACTACGGCATGGACGAGAGCTTCCGGCGCGAGATCGCGCGCGTCTATCCCGACCGGCCGCTCGTGGATGTCCCGCTCTCGCACCCCATCTACCATATCGTCTACGATTTCCCCAAGGGGCTTCCCAAGATTCACTATCACGACGGGAAGCCCGCCGAAGGCCTGGGCATCTTTCTGGGCGACCGGCTCGCCGTGTTCTATGACTACCAGACCGATCTCGGCGACGGATGGGAAGATCCCAGCGTGCACAACGATCCTCCGGCGAAGCACGAAGCGGCGCTGCGAATGGGCGTGAATCTGTTCGTGTACGCGGTGACCAGCCGGCCCATCTCATGACCGTCGAGCGGCTGGTGCACCGCGAGCGCACACGCTTGCGATCGGTGCTGGCGGCACGCGGCGCGGGTGCGACAGTGGCCATCGTCGCCGTCGTGCTCGCGGCGGCCGTGCTGGCGCTGGGTAGTGCGCGCTGGATCGCGTGGCCGGCGGTGCCGCTGGTGGTCTGGGGCATTGCCCTCGTGCTGACCGTCGCCGCATTGATCTGGACGCAGCGCGCGATGCATCGCGACACCGCAACGGCGCAGGTGGCACGTGAGATTGAACGCGATCGGGCGCTTCGTTCGGGTGCACTGCGCGGCGCGCTGGAGGTGAGCGGGCGTGGCGCGCTGGCGCAGCGCGCCGCCGACACGCTGGCGCAGCATCTTGCGTCCGCTGGTGTCGTGCTGGCGCCGACGCTGCACCGCCGCGTCGCGCGACATCGCGTGGTCGCCGCGGTGGGCGCCGTGGGTGCGCTCCTGCTGCTCGGCGCGGCGCGCAACGCGGCGCCGGATGGCTGGCTGGCGCTGCGACATCCGGTGGGCGCCTTCACGGGGAGTCTGCTCCCGCCTATCGAGATCGAGCGACCGCCGGGGTTCGTCATGCGCGGCGAGAAACTGCGCGTGCGCGTCACGGCGCCGGAGCGGCGCACGCTGGATGTGCACGTGCGCACCACCGGCACGGCATGGGACACGCTGAACCTCCCCCTGTCGCACGGTGCCGGCAGCACCGTCCTGGGTCCGCTGGATGCGGACCTCACGATCGTGGCGACCGATGGGCGCGTGTCCAGCGATACGGTCACGATCCGCGTGACGGACCGCCCGTTCGTGGGCGATGTCGCCATTCGGGCGACGTATCCGTCGTACCTGCGCCGTCCGGCGGAGACCGTGCCGCTGGGCGAACCGGCGCGGGTGCCGCGTGGCACCGTGCTGACCATTTCGGGGCGCGCATCCACCGACCTGCGCAGCGTGGGTCTGCGACGGGAGCAGGACAGCGTGCACCTCGAGCCGGACGGACATGGATTCGGCGGGCGTCTGGTCGCGCTCGAGAGCGGACACTTCACCTGGTTCGCGACCGGTGCCCTGGGTGCCATTCCGGATTTGCCGCAGCCGCTCGATCTCGAGGTGATGACGGATTCCGCTCCGCAGGTGGAGGTGCTGGCGCCCGCGCACGATACCATCGTGTTGTCCGACGCGCGCCTCACGCTGCGCGTCGCGGCCAGCGATGATCACGGACTCTCCGACGTCACGCTCGAGACGCGGCGCAAGATGGGCGACGGCGCCCTCATGCCCGCGCTGGCGCAGACCCTGGCGGCACCGCACGCCCCGCAATGGTCCGGTGAGCAGCCACTCGATCTCTCGCCGCGCGGCCTGCAGCCCGGCGATGAGTTGCAGGTCTCGGTGGCCGCGACGGACAACTCACCGTGGCGCCAGACCACGAGAAGTCGCACGGTTGTGCTGCGTGTGCCGTCGCTCAGCGAACTGCGCCAGCAGGCGCGCTCGCTCGCGGACTCCACGGTTGCGCAGTTGGAAGCGGCCACGAAATCGGAGCGCGAGTTGGCCGAGCGTACCGGTGAGGCGGCGCGCACGCGCAACGACCGGCCATCGGCGTCGTCCTCATCGTCCTCGTCACGGTCCGACTGGTCGCAGCAGCGTCCCCAGGATGCGCAGCCGCGCACGATGTCCTATCAGAGCGCGGAGCAGGCACGCGAGATCGCGCGCGACCAGCAGGCGCTGCAGAATCAGGTGCGTAACGCGCAGGCCAAGGCGTCGGATCTCGAGCGCCAGCTCCGCGCGGCCGGCGCGCTCGACAGCACGCTCGCGAGCCAGTTGCACGACGTGCAGCAAATGCTGCGTGACGCGCTGACACCGGAGTTGCAGCAGCAGTTGAACGACGTGCTCAAGGCGACGCAGCGCCTGTCGCCGGAAGAGGCGCGGCAGGCGCTGCAGAATCTGGCGGATCAGCAGAAGCGGCTGCGTGATGCACTGGCGCGGAGTACCGAGATGCTGCGGCGCGCCGGACTCGAGGGCTCCATGCAGACACTGCGCGATGAGGCGAAGGAAATTGCGCAGAACGAGAAGTCGCTGGCGGACTCCCTCGCCCATGGCAATTCCCGCCGGGACACGGCGGCGCTGTCCCGGCGCGCGAGCAAGCTGAGCCAGCAATCCCGCGATCTCGCCGAGGACGTGCAGCAGTTGCAGAAGCGGCTCCAGCAGGAGAAGGCGCAGGCGGGACCCCAAACGATGAATGGCGTTCCCCAGCATGCGGACACGTCCAGCGACGCCATGCAGCGTGTGGCCACGACGGACCCGAAGCAACAGGCGCAGCGCTCGCAGGATGCGCAGGAGGGCGCGCAGCAGATGGAGCAGGCCGCGCAGCAGCTCTCCAGCGCGCGCGAGCAGCAGATCCAGGAGTGGAAGCGACAGCTCACCAGTGACCTGGATCAGTCCATTCAGGAAACCATGCAACTCGCGCGGCGTCAGCAGCAGCTCGCGGATCGCGCACGCACCGAGCAGAAGGGCGATCTCCGCCCTGATCAGAGCGCGGTGCAGCAGGGCGTGCGACAGGTGCAGCAGCGATTGCAGGAGGCCGCGCGCAAGTCGGCGCACATCTCGCCGCAGTCGCAGGGCGCGCTGGGCGACGCGAGCCGGCGCGTGCAGGAGGCGACCCAGAGTGCCGCGGCCGGCGCGGCCACGGGCGAGAGCGATCGCACGCAGGTCGCCTCGGCCATGGACGAAGCGGCGCAGGCGCTCAATCGCGCGGCGGCGCAGATGATGAAGGATCGCACCGCCGCCGCCAACGGATCCTCGGCGTCCGGCTTTGCCGAGATGCTCCAGCGCATGCGCAACGCCGCGAAGGCCCAGGGCGGCGTCAACTCGGGGACGGCCGGTCTGCTGCCGGTACCCGGCGCGCAGCCCGGCGCCCAGATGATGGCGGAGGCTCGGGCCCTGGCGAATCAGCAGCGCGCGATCGCCCAGAAGCTGGACGACGCGGGCAACGGGGGAGAAGCCCGTGCCGCCGAGCTGGCGAGAGAGATGCGCCAGATCGCCGCATCGCTGGATCGCGGCCATGTGGATCAGCAGCTCCTGGACCGGCAGCAGCGACTCTTCCATCGGCTGCTTGACGCGGGACTTACGCTGGAGAAGGACGAGCGCGAGGACACCGGGAAGCGGGAATCCCAGGTTGGTGGCGATGACGCCGTGATCAACAACGGGCCCGCCGTGCATGGACAGGCCGCGGAGCGCTATCGGGAACCCAGTTGGAGCGAGCTGCGTGGCCTGACGGCGGATGAACGACGCGCGGTGCTCGACTACTTCAAGCGGATCAATGCGCCGAATCCGTAAGGTGATGCGTGTGGCGCTGCTCGGGGCGCTCGCCGCGATGTCCGTCGGGGTGCTGCGGAGCGTGCGAGCGCAGGGTACCATGCCAACGCGCCCGCCGGGCGGGGAGGCCTATCTGCGCGGCGAGTCGCTGGAGGATCGCAATCAGTATCCGGAAGCGGCCACCGCATATCGGCAGGCTGTCGCGCAGGCGCCGACGTCGGTGGCCGTGGTGCTCGGGCTGGAGCGCGTGTACGCGCAGCTCGGGCGACTCGACTCATTGCTCCCCGTGCTGGACACGGCGATCGCGCGCGCGCCTCGCGAGAATGCGTTTCGCATCGCGCAGCTCCGCACGCTGCGCACCCTCGGCTACAGCGAGCGGATGCGCGCGGCCTTCGAGCAGTGGCGTCACGATGCGCCCAATGACCCCTCGCCGTACCGCGAATTCGCGCGCACACTGATCGACGCGGGGTTCACCGCCACCGCGGACACGGTGCTGCGGGAAGGGCAGGCGGCCACTGGATCGCGGCGCGGCTTTGCGTACGAGCTGGCGCAACTGCGCGCGGCGAAGGGACTGTGGGCGCTCTCCGCGCAATCATGGCGCGAGGCCGTCACGAACAACGGGTATCTCGATCAGGCCGCCATCTTCGCGCTGGCCCCCACGCCCGATTCCGTACGCGATGAAGTGCAGCGCGCGCTCCTGACGCCGCCGTCGTCGCCGCAGGCACTGCACGTCGCTGCGACGCTGCACCTTGCGTGGGGTGCACCGCGGGCCGCGTGGGAGATCCTGAAGACCCTGCACCCCGACAGCGCGGCCGTGGCGGTGTGGCAGGACTTCGCCAGTCGCGCCGAGGAGAGCGAAGCCTGGCTTGTCGCCCGCGACGCGCTCGTTGCCGTGAACGCGGCTCGTCCCAATGCGCGCATCGCGGCGCGCGCCGCGACCGATGCGCTCTCGGGCGGTGACCCGGCGTCGGCGGCGGCGCTCGCCGCGAACGCGGAGCAGACACTCGATTCCGCGACTGTCGCGCGGGTGCTGCTTCCCGTGCACGTGCGCGCCTTGGGCGCACTGGGCAAGCCGGCCGACGCGCAACGCGTGATGGAGGCCTATCTCGAGTTCCTCGATCCCGATCAGAAGGCGGACGCCGGACGGCTGCTTGCCACGGCATGGGTGCGCGCGGGCGACCTGGATCGGGCGCGCCAGATGCTCGCGGAGTCGGGCGGCGATGATCCCGGCGCCGAGGGGTGGATCGCGCTGTACTCCGGGAATCTGGCGGGCGCGCGAAAGGAGCTGCGGCCTAGCGCGGATGCCACCGTGGAACGGCTCTCCGCCGTCGCGCTGCTCGAGCGCACGCACGCGGATGCGTCGCCGGAGGTGGGCGCGGCATTTCTGGCGCTTGCGCGGGGCGACACACTTGGTGCGGCGGCGAAGTTCGAGCAGGCCGCCAGGACGCTGCCCGATGTCGCGTCGCTCCTGCTGGCCAGCGCCGCGCGTCTCTACGATGCCCGCGACGCCGATGCACGCGCCGCCGCGATCTGGAAGGTGATCGTCGAGACCATGGCGACCACGCCCGAGGCGCCGGAGGCGGAATTGAGCTGGGCCCGCTCGCTCCGGCGCGGCGGTCACACGACCGATGCCGTGAACCGGCTCGAGCACATGATTCTCACCTACCCGGAGAGCGCACTGGTGCCGCAGGCGCGACGCGAGCTCGAGCTCGCCCGCTCCGCGGTCCCCTCCACATTCTGAGTGCTGCCAATGCGTCTGGTTCGCTGCATCGCGCTAGTCCTTATGGTTCTGCTTCCCGCCGGCGCCCGCGCCCAGCATCTGCTCGTGCCCATGGATGACGACCAGTCCAACCATCTGAAAGCATATGGGCTCACATACAACGCGCTGAAGGACGGCGCCAAGGGGGAATGGCTGCTGAACTACCGGGGCGGCTCCTTCCTGCTGCCCGACACGCCGGAGATTCGCCGCCGCGCCGGACTGGACGGCGTCTCCGTGCAGCCGGTGGATGACGCGGCGCTCGCCACGATCCGCAGCGACATGTCGACTGGCAACATGGACGCCATCCCGCTCGAGAAGGCACCGCGCATCGCGGTCTACACGGCGCCCTATACGCCCCCCTGGGACGATGCGGTGATTCTTGCGCTGCGCTACGCGGGCATTCCGTACACGCCCATCTGGGATGAGCAGGTGGAGCACGGCGATCTGGCCAACTTCGACTGGGTGCACCTCTTCCACGAGGACTTCACGGGGCAACTGGGCAAGTTCTATCTCGCCTATCGCGGCGCAACGTGGTTCCAGGCGATGCGGCAGACCAACATCGACATGGCCAGGAAGCTGGGCTTCGCCAATCTGCCCGCGCTCAAAAAGGATGTGGCGGACAAGATCCGGCAGTACGTGGCCAACGGCGGATTCCTCTTCGCGATGTGCGGCGCCACCGAAACGCTCGATCTTGCGCTGGCCGGCGCCAACGTGGACATCGCGTCGGAGTTCGCCGACGGCACGCCAATGGATCCGAACGCCGATGCGAAAATGGACTGGACGCGCTCGCTGGCGTTCCGCGATGCGCACCTCGAAATGTCACCGTACATCAATTCGATGAGCGACATTGACGGGCATCAGGCCAACGTGCCGGGACGACGTCAGCCCCTCGGCACCTTCACGCTCTTCGCGTTCAGCGCGAAGTTCGACCCCGTGGCCTCCATGCTCGTCCAGGACCACCGCAACGTCATCCGCGACTTCTACGGCGTGACCACGAGCTTCATGCGCAACCGCCTGAAGCCCGGCGTCACCGTGCTGGCCGATGAGCCGGGCGCCCCATGGGTGAAGTACATTCATGGAGACTACGGCAAGGGAAGCTGGACGTTCCTGGGCGGTCACGACCCCGAAGATCCGCAGCACGCCATCGGCAACCCGCCCACCGATCTGTCGTTGCACCCCAACTCACCAGGCTACCGGCTCATTCTGAACAACGTGTTGTTCCCCGCGGCCAAGAAGAAGCCGTTGAAGACGTGACGGACGACCGCCTCGCTTCGCCCGCCGCCGCCGCCATCCGCGCGGCCATCCGGCTCGCGGGTGGCCGCGAGGTGTGCTTCGTCGCGGGTCTGGGCGAGGACGGCATCGTGCGCACGGCGCGCGTCGTCGCGCGTGGTGATGTGTCGCGTGTGCTCGCGCTTCCCGGCTTCGCCGAACGCGGCGAGATGCTCGTGCACAATCACCCATCGGGTGATCTCGAGCCCTCGGATGCCGATCTGGACATTGCCGCGCGGCTGCACGATGGTGGTGTGGGTTTCGCGATCGTGGACAACGCGGCCACGCGGTTGTACGTGGTGGTGGAGGTCCCGCGCGACAGGCAGCGCCGTCGCCTCGTCCCGGCCGATGTGGCGGCCGACCTCGGACCCACCGGACCGGTGGCCGCGCACCTCAACAGCTACGAGGACCGCCCCAGCCAGCGCGAGATGGCCGGCGCGATCGCTCGACTGTACAACGGCGGCGGCATCGCGCTGTTCGAGGCCGGCACCGGCGTGGGCAAATCGCTGGCGTATCTGTTGCCGGCGCTCCGCTGGGCCGCGGCGAACGGTGAACGCACCATCGTCTCCACCAATACGATCAATCTGCAGGAGCAGCTCATCGGGAAGGATCTCCCGTTCCTGGAGCGCTCGCTCGATGATCAGCCGGTGCGCTTCGCCATGCTCAAGGGGTGGCGCAATTACGTCTGCCTGCAGCGCCTCGAGAACGCCGGTGCCGAAGGACCCGGTCTGTTCGACGATGACGTGGTGACGCAGCTCGCCTCTCTGCGCCAGTGGGCCGAGCGCACCACGGACGGCTCGCTCTCGGATTTTGCGACGCCACCGCGTCCCGACGTGTGGGATGAAGTGGCCGCGGAGCCCGATCTGTGCACGCGCCTCAAGTGTCCGCACTTCGATCGCTGCTTTCTCTTCCAGGCCCGTCGCGTCGCGGCGCAGGCCGATGTCATCGTGGTGAACCACCACCTGCTGCTCTCCGATCTCGCGGTGCGACGCGCGCAGCAGAACTGGGATGATGCCGCGGTGCTGCCGGCGTATAGCCGTCTGGTCGTGGACGAAGGGCACCATCTGGAGGACGCGGCGGCTTCGCATCTCGGGAATACCGTCACGCGCCGCGCGCTGCAGCGGCAACTCGCGCGACTGGATCGGCGCGGCAAGGGGCTGCTGAACGCACTGCTGCGGCGGCTCGCGTCCCGTGACGATCTGCTCAGCGTCGCCAGTCTCGATCTCGTGCATGCGCGCCTTGCGCCCGCGGTGCACGCGGCGCGCGACCGCGGCGCGCTGGTGTTCGACATCCTCGAGCGATTCCTGCGCGATGCGAAGACGCCCGTCGTGCGCCTCACGGAGGACTTCGCGGAGCATCCGATCTGGCGCGCCGGACTGGACACCGCGCTCACCGACCTGCTGCGCGAAATCGCCATGCTGAAGCAGGGGCTCACGACGGTGCGCGAACGCCTCGAGGTCGATCAGGGACGGAACGACGGCCTGGCGTCGCTGCTCTCCGAAATGCGCGCGGTCGCACGGCGGCTGGAGGGCATCGGTGACGGACTGCAGGGCGCGCTGCGTCCACCGGAGGGTGGTGCGCCGCTCGTGCGCTGGGTGGAGACGCGCGGACGTGACGGCAATCTCGCGGTGACTGCGGTCCCGCTGGACATCGCGCCCATTCTGCGGGCAGACCTGTTCGAACGCATGGAGAGCGCCGTGATCACGAGCGCGACACTCGCGGTGGACGGCCGCTTCGATTTTCTGCGCGCGCGCCTCGGACTCGACGAGCCGCAGGTCGAGCCCGAGATGGCGATTTTTCCCTCGCCGTTCGACTACGACCGGCAGTCGCTGCTCGTGGTGCCCACGGACGTGGCGCCGCCCAATGGCGACCCGGCCGCGCACGCCGCCGCGGTCCGCCGCATTCTCGTTGATGTGCTCGGCTGCTGCGACGGCGGCATGTTCGCGCTCTTCACGAGCCACCGCGATCTGCGCGCCGCGGCGGTGGAGCTGCGCGAGCGGAACATTGAGGAGCACTGGCCGCTTCTTGTCCATGGGGAGGACTCGCGCGATGCGCTGCTGCGTCGCTTTCGCGAGTCCGGACGCGCGCTGCTGCTCGGCACGGCGTCGTTCTGGGAGGGCGTGGATGTGTCCGGTCATGCTCTGCGCGCGCTCATCCTGGCCAAGCTGCCGTTCAACGTGCCCACCGAGCCGCTGACCGCGGCGCGGTGCGAGGCAATTCAGGCACGGGGTGAGGACGCATTTGGCGAGTACATGCTGCCGCTGGCGGGGCTGCGCCTCAAGCAGGGATTTGGCCGGCTCATCCGCAGTACGACCGATCGTGGCGTCGTGGTGCTCTGCGACCCGCGCGTGGTGACGCGGAATTACGGCCAGCGGCTGCTCGCAACGCTGCCACCGGCGCGGTGCGTAACGGGACAGTGGGAGGAGGTGCGCCGCGAAATCGAGCGATTCTACCGCGAGGGAGCGGACGTGCCGGTGCGGGGTATGCTGTCGGGTGCAGCCCGGCAAAGCTGAACGGGTTAGATTGCGAGGGATGCGGGTAGTCTCACGGGGTATGCGATGCTGAAGAAGAGACGGCAAGTCAATGGCGCGCTCGTCATCTCCATCGGCCTGCACATCGTGCTGGGCGGGCTGCTGGTTTGGGCGCTGTCCATTCCGACTCCGCTTCGCTCGTGGCTCCGCGGTTGGCAGGCGCAGCCGACACCGCAGCAGCGCGTCACGTACGTAGCGGTTCCGTCTCCCGAACCACCACGGCAGGGGCGCAGCGGCGGCAACAACCGGCCGGTGACGCGTACTGCTCGCCCGCCCCGGGTCGAAGCGCCCACGACAGTTCCGTCCAGAGTTCCCCCCCCGTCAGCCAGTCCGCGGCCCCAGAGCGAGCCAGGCACCGGGCCCGTCGTGGGTGCCGGTGGTGCGGGGGAGGGTGTGACCCCATCGTACAACGACCCCCGTGTCTGGTTGCCGCCAGGCCCTGTTGCCGAGTCGCGCAAAACGCCCAGCCAGCGGCTGGACAGCGCGCTCGCGTCATCGCTCGCCGCGCACATCGACTCCATGCGGGCATTCGGCGCCACGGCGGGCAAACAGCCCGGCGACTGGACGTTCGAGAAGAATGGGAAGAAGTACGGCATCGATCCCAAGTGGATCCACTTCGGCAAGTTCTCCATTCCTACGGCAATCCTGGCGTTGCTGCCAATTACCGGAGGCAGCAATCCGCAGCAGGTCCGGGAAGATCGGGCGCTCAACTTCCAGCGCCGCGAGATCATGGATCAGGCCCAGCGGGCAATGAACGAGGCGGAGTTTCGTGAAGCGGTGAAGCGCATCCGCGAGCGGAAGCAGCGCGAACATGACGCGGAAATGAAGGAGCGCGAAAAACAGAAGAAGCAGGAGCCGCAGCCGCAGCCCTCCACCGTCGTGCAGCCGTAGCAGACAGAACGGCGCCGGGAAACCGGCGCCGTTCTGGCATCATTCCAGCTCGGCTGATTCCGTCACGCCGTCGGCCGCATCATACAACGGTCGAAAGACGCCGCACACCACGCCGAGCACCGGTTCCTCCGTCAGTGTCGTGACGCCGTGGTGGCCGTGGGATTCGGCCAGCGCCCCACTCGCGACGGGTGCATGCGTCATGGTTCGCACAACGGCCGCGTCGCCATGTCGCTCGGCGACGAGATCTCCGGGTGCGGGAACCGCGGCGGGATCCACCAGCACGTAATCGCCGTTGAGAATGCCCAGTTCCGGCGCTCCGCCATTCGCCGCACGCGCGAAGAACACGGTGTCATCGGGCAGAAAGCGGCGGTCCATCGTGATGTGATGTTCCGGGCGCGCGGCGAGCTCCGGAGTGTGGCTGTGCGCGAGCTGTGTCCGTACCGGCACCGGCATGATGCGCCGCGATGCCTGCAGTCCGATGATGCGAACTCCTCGCGAGCGCGCTGGATCACGCTCGATGAATCCCTTGTTCGCTATGGACTGCAATATCTCCGAGACGGTCTTCGTGGACTTGATCTGAAAGGTCCGGCCGATTTCGCGCACACTCGGCTGATACGTGTGCTCGGAGAGGAAATCGAGCAGGTAGTGGTAGACCTTTCGTTCAATGGGCGTCAGCGCGTCAGTCATGGGACTCCCGCGATGCGCGAATTCGGGCAGCCGCCCCGATGTACGGCGTCCCCGAGATTCGACGGCGCGCTATGATAGCATGTCGTATCAAGAACGGTCAACTGGCAACTGCCCGAACGGAACGCGCCGTCGGATCACCCGCTCATCACCTGCGCATCGAGGCGGGCAACGGCGTCGTCCACGCGGGTCAATGACCGCTGCCGGCCCATGGCCAGCAGGACGTCGAAGATGCCCGGGCTCACGGACATTCCGGTGAGGGCCAGTCGCAGCGGCTGGAACAGCTTGCCCGCCGCCACGCCGCGCGATTCGGCGAGCCGGCGCAGCGCCTCCTCGAGCACCGCGGGCTCCCAGGTCGAGCACTGCGCCAGTTGTTCCCCGACCGCGCGCAGCAGCTCCGCCGAGGCGGCCCGGTCCTTCCATACTTTCGCTTCAGCCTCCGGGTCGTACTCGATGGTTGTCACGAAGTAGGGCCTGGCCTGGCGAAGGATGTCGTGCACGGTTCGCGCGCGCACCTTGAGCAGATCGATCAGCGACAGATACCAGTCGCGGCGTGCGGCCAGCTCCTGAGCGGTGGCCAGCCCGGCTCCTTGCACCTCGGGCGTGACCAGCGGCTCCAGCGCCGCAGCCGGCGTGAGGCTCAGGTGTTGCCCGTTCATCCACTCCAGCTTCTTCGGGTCGAAGATCGCGGCCTTCTTCTGCAGTCCGTCCACCGAAAAAAGCTCGACCATCTCGGCAAGCGTCATGACTTCGCGGTCACCGCCCGGCGACCAGCCGAGCAGCGCGAGGAAGTTCACCATGGCTTCGGGCAGAATGCCCTCATTGCGATAGTCGGCCACGGCGGTCGCGCCATGCCGCTTGCTCAGCTTCTTCCCGTCCAGCCCGTGGATCATGGGCACGTGCGCAAAGCCTGGTGACTCGTGTCCCAGCGCCCGGTAAAGCAGAATCTGCTTGGGCGTGTTGGAGATGTGATCGTCGCCGCGCATCACCAGTGTGACGCGCATGGCGATGTCATCCGACACCACCGCCATGTTGTAAATGGGGGTGGCATCGGAGCGGAGGATGACAAAGTCCTCGATGTCCTTGTTGGGAAACTCGATGTTGCCGTGGACGACATCTTCCCAGCCGGTTGTCCCAGGCGGGATGCGGAAGCGCACGACGAACGGATCGCCCGCCGCGATGCGCCGAGTAACAGTGTCGGGATCCAGATGGTCGCAGCGGCGATCGTACTTGAAGCTCTCCTTGCGTACGTCCGCCGCGCGGCGCTGCGCATCGAGTTCGGCGGCGGTGCAGAAGCAGCGGTACGCGGCGCCGGTATCGAGCAGATGTTTGGCATCATCCCGATGGCGCTCGAGTCCCTGCGCCTGATACACGACCTCTTCGTCCCAGCCGAGTCCCAGCCACTCCAGTCCCTCGAAAATGGCGCGCGTGCTCTCGTCGGTGCTGCGTGCGCGGTCGGTGTCCTCGATGCGCAGCAGGAACCGGCCGCCGAACTTGCGGACATAGAGCCAGTTGAAGAGCGCCGTGCGCGCACCGCCCACGTGCAGAAAGCCCGTGGGGGAGGGGGCGAATCGGACGCGAGGCGAGGTGTTGGTGGCCATGCGGTGACCCGGCAAAGTGGTTACGACATCATCACGAAAAAAGCAGGCCCGCCGGCTCTGCGACGGACCCGCTGACGGAGTGGGAGGGATTCGAACCCTCGATAGGGCTTTTCGACCCTATAACGGTTTAGCAAACCGCCGCCTTCAGCCTCTCGGCCACCACTCCTCTTACAACGGTAGCTGGTCGCTGGTAGCTAGTTCCTGGTCGCTCGCGCCCGTTGCCCGTACCCGGTTCCGCTACCCGAGGCGGAGGGCACAGGATTCGAACCTGTAAGGGCTTGCGCCCGGCGGTTTTCAAGACCGCTGCCTTACCAGTTAGGTCTAGCCCTCCGGAGGACGGAGTATCGCACATCGCCAGCGCTGAGGCAAGATCGTTAAACGTTGTGCAAAAACGACTTGAACGGCTGGTTATGATGCGCCAATCGCTGGGCATGAGCCTGCCGCGAGAATCGAACGCGGTGCCACTCATGCCCACAGGCGCACGGTGTGTCCCACTCACCAATTACCAGCGGCGCTCGATTTGCATGTTTACACAAGTGGAATCAAGCACGTGAGGCATGTGATAACGGAGGGGCACCCTGCAGTCCTGACGAATGGAAGCCGTGAACAGGGAATCGCGTCTGACACGCGCTTCGCTCCGGAGGGTTGATGCGGATTCCGAGCGGTACCAGGCCGGGTGCGCCGCCGTCGCGCCAGCGGAGGGACGGCTGATGAACCCATGACGACACGAGAATCGTCCGCGGAATCGGCGTCGACCACTGGCGCACCGTTCGTGCCTGTCGTCGGCATTGGTGCCTCGGCCGGTGGCCTCGAGGCGTTCACGCAGCTGCTCGCGCATGTGCCGCGCGAGACGGGCCTGGCGTACGTGCTGGTGCAGCACCTCGCTCCCGCGCACGAGAGCATTCTCGCTGAACTCCTCTCGCGACAATCGCCGATTCCCGTCCTGCAGGTGAGCGATGGCAGGCTCGTGGAGGCCAATCACGTCTACGTGATTCCGCCCGACACGACCATGCGCCTGGAGGATGGTCATCTCCGCCTCGCGCCGCGCGACCATGGGCCGCATCCGATCAAGCCGGTGGACGAGTTCTTCCGCTCCCTGGCCGAATCCGCGGGAAGCGGTGGCGTTGGTGTGGTGCTCTCGGGCGCCGATGCCGACGGAGCGAAAGGACTCGAAGCGATCAAACAGGCGGGCGGGCTCACGTTCGCTCAGGAACCAGCGTCGGCCGCTTTCGACAGCATGCCCCGCGCGGCCATCGCAACGGGGTGTGTGGACTTCATCCTCACCCCGCGGGACATCGCCACGCAACTGGCTCGCCTGGGTGCGCATGCCGAGTTGCGCGTGCCCGATGCCAACGCTATGGCCCCGTCTGGCGGCGCGGCCGATCCGCTGACGAGCATTCTCGGTTTGCTCCGGACGCGCTTCGGTGTGGACTTCACACAGTACCGTCTCGGGACGATCACACGGCGCCTGCTGCGACGGATGATGCTCCGCCGGATCGATCGGGTGGAGGATTATCTCGCGCTGGTACGCACCGAGGTAGCAGAACTCGACGCGCTGCATGCGGATCTGCTCATCGGCGTGAGCAGCTTCTTCCGGGATCCCGAGGCATTCGCGGCGCTCTCCACCGTCGCATTCCCCAGGATACTGGCCCACCGGCCATCAGGTGCTCCGATTCGCGTCTGGGTGCCCGGGTGCGCCACGGGCGAGGAGGTCTATTCGATTGTCATGTGCCTGACCGAGTTCCTCGGCAATGAGGCGACTTCGATCCCGCTGCAGCTCTTTGGCACTGACCTGAGTGACGTGGCCATCGCGACGGCGCGCGCGGGGATATATCCTGCCCGGATCGACAGCGCGGTTTCTGCGGAGCGCCTTGATCGCTTCTTCGTGAAGGACGAGCAGGGCTATCGGGTCGGCAAGCGCCTGCGCGAGTCGTGCATCTTCGCCCGCCAGAACGTGACGAGCGATCCCCCATTCTCCCAGCTCGAACTGATCAGTTGCCGTAACGTCCTGATCTATCTCGAGCCCACGCTCCATCGGAAGGTCTTCTCGATATTTCACTACGCGCTCAAGCCGGGTGGCATTCTCTTTCTCGGCAGTGCGGAGTCACTGGGCGCGTCGGCCGCGCTCTTCTCGCCCATCGACAAGACACATCGTGTCTACGCACGAAACGACGCGCCGGCACAGCCACCTCACCTCGGATTCACGGCGCTCGCGAGCGACGCGGCGACACTGGATGTCCGAACGGCGCGTACGGCGGGCCGCGCTCCGCGCACGAGCGGCTCGATCGATGTGCAGCGCGAAGCCGACCAGGTCGTGCTCGGCCGGTACGCGCCCGCGGGCGTCGTGATCAACGACATGCTCGAGGTCGTGCAGTTCCGCGGCCGTACCGGCGCGTTTCTCGAGCCCGCGCCTGGCGCGGCGAGCTTTCAGTTGCTCCACATGGTTGGCGATGCGCTGCGCACCGAGCTGCGCACGGCGGTTCAGCAGGCGCGACAGAGCGCCGCCGCGGTGCACGTGGACGGTATCAGGATGCACGGCCATGCCGCAGACAGAAGCGACACGCTGCACGTCAGCCTCAGCGTCATGCCATTCAAGGTCGCCTCCTCGTCGGAGCAATTTTTCGTGGTGCTGTTCGAGCAGACAGCCGACGCGGCGACCGCCTCGCAAGGAGCCGCTCGCCGGCAGACGCGGCGTGCGCGGCGGCAGCGTGGGGACGGGTCGCACCACGGTGCGGAGCCTGCCCGCTCCATTGGCGATGTGCAGCAGGAGCTCGAAGCGACGCGGCGGCATCTCGAGGTGGTGAGCCAGGAGCACGATGCGGCCATGGAGGAACTGCGGGCCTCCTATGAGGAGGGGCAGTCGGCCAACGAGGAACTGCAATCCACGAACGAGGAGCTCGAGACGGCGAAGGAGGAACTGCAGTCCGCCAATGAAGAGCTCACGACGCTCAATGAGGAATTGCGCGATCGCAACACGACGCTCGGACGGATCAACGATGATCTGCGAAACCTTCTCGGGAGCATTCACGTCCCGCTGATCATGGTGGGCCGGGACCGGCGCATCCGGCGCTTCACCGCTGGTATCGAGCGACTCATGAAGGTCATCCCCAGTGACGTGGGGCGCCCGATCGGCGACATCAAGACCGCCATCAAGATGCCCGATCTCGACGGGCTCATTGCGGACGTGTTGCAATCACCCAGCGTGCAGGAGCGCGAGGTGCAGTCGGATAATGGTCGCTGGTACCTCATGCGCGTACGCCCGTACACGACGATCGATCAGCGGATCGATGGTGCGGTGCTGGTGTTCGAGGACATCGATCAGCGCAAGCGCCACGCTGAACGGCTCGACGAAGCGCGCCGGTTCGCCGAAGCGATCGTGGCAACGGTGCGCGAGCCGCTCCTGGTGCTGGATGAGGCGCTTCGCGTGCAGCGCGCGAATCGTGCGTTCTACGAAAGCTTCCAGGTCGATGCCTCGGAGACCGAGGGGCGGCCGCTCTTCGAACTCGGCAACGGCCAGTGGGATATTCCGCAGCTCAGGACCCTGCTGTCCGAGCTTCTGCCGGCGCAATCGTCGATCGATGACTTCACGGTCGAGCACGTGTTTCCCTCGATTGGCCAGAAAGTCATGGCGCTCAGCGCCCGGATGCTGGTTGCCGGGGACGGGTCGGGTCCGCGCATTCTTCTCGCGATCAACGACATCACTGCCCATACGCGGGCTGCCGAGCGGGAACACTTTCTCGGCGAGGCGAGTGCGCAGCTCGGGGCGTCGATCAACGAGGACTCCACGCTCCAGTGCATCTTCCGCCTCGTCGTACCCGCCCTCGCCGACCGCTGCCTCGTGGATGTGATTCACGAGGACGGCGAGGTGTTCCGGGCCGAGCAGCGCGCCGGCGACCGATCAGCTTCGGACAGCGATCACACCGGTGAGGCTCCGGTCGCGGCGTCGAGCGCCGGGACGCGACGAACGCCGCCGGAGCCGCTGGTCGCGCGCGTCCTGCTTACCGGAGAGTCGCTCCTGATGGAGGACGCACCAGCGGCGACGGCCGACTCCTTCGCGGAGCCTGATGCGGACACGACGACCCACCCGTCGCGTGTTCTCCGTTCTCTGCTCATCGTGCCGCTCGCTGGCGGCAGCCGGGTGCTCGGCACACTCACGCTCATCTCGACCAGTCCGACCCGGCGATACGGGCGCGCCGATCTCGCGCTGGTCGAGGCGCTCGCACGCCGGGCTGCGCTGGCCCTGGCCAACGCGATGCTCTACCGCGAAATGGCGGCGAAGCACGCGGCGGAGGCCGCCAATCGGGCCAAGACCGAGTTTCTGACCACCATGAGTCATGAGCTCCGCACGCCGCTGAACGCGATCCTTGGTTATGCGCAGCTCCTGCAGATGGATCTCCACGGCAATCTCACGGAAGCACAACGTCTCGATGTGCAGCGCATCGAGATCGCGCAGCGTCATCTGACCGAGCTGGCAACCGACATTCTCGACTTCGCCAAACTCGAAGCGGGACAGGAGCATCTGGCAATGGCCGACTTCTCCGTGGATGGCGTGTTCCGGGAGCTCGACGAGTTGGTCGCTGGACAGATGCGACGCAACAATCTCGACGTGGAGTTCCGTCCCTGCGAACCGCGTGTGACGATGCGGGCGGACCATGCCAAGCTGCGCCAGATCATCCTGAATCTGCTCTCGAATGCCATGAAGTTCACGCACGAGGGCGGCCGCATCGTCATCGAGTGCGAGGCGGACGACACCAATGTGCGCATTCGCGTGAGCGACACGGGCATTGGCGTGCCGACGGACAAGCTCGGTGTCATCTTCGATCCCTTCATCCAGCTTGACAGCGCACTGACGAGAACGGCGCAGGGCGCCGGTCTCGGGCTCGCCATCAGTCGCAATCTGGCGCGCGCCATGCGGGGCGATCTCACGGTGGTGAGTGTCGTGGGTAAGGGGTCCAGTTTCACGCTCCGGCTGCCGAAGGGAGCGCCGGTGCAAGAGGGCGACGCGGAATCCGTGGTGGGGTCGGGATGATGCGAAGTGGGTCAGACCGTCACGTGTGACGGTCTGACCCTGGTCTCGCTGTTACCATCGTCGCTTGCTCAGGGCTTCCTGCCCGAGTCTCCAACCGCGGCCTTGCCGGTGTCTCCACCCAGCGGCACGGCGGGTTGCGCGGGTGGCAGCGGTGCCTGCTGGAACAGGTTGCCCAGCCCCGTGGCGTTGGCCATGGCTGTGGCCTGCTTCACGTACGTCTCGGCCAGGCTGCGATTGCCCAGTTGGTCCGTGACATCCGCAAGCGTGGCCGCGGTGGCAATGTAGAGATAGGGGATGCCCACCGATGAGCGGTCCACCCACCCACCACGCCGAACGATTGATGCTGGCGCCTGGAAGTCGTTCGACCAGAGCCACTGCGACGTCGTCACGTCCAGCCAGCCTTCGCCCGGCACGAGCACGGTATCCTTGCCAGCCTTTGGCGCCTGCGGCAGCAGTTTGCGTGCGAGCCCCTGGCTCAGCAGGTACTGAGACAGCCCCAGGTCGGATGGGTAGTTCCCCGATGTCCGGCTGAAGTACACCGGTCGCTGCGGGAACGCGTCCTTGATGATGTGCAGGACGACAAGATCGGCCTTCTGCAGCATCTGGGGCCGGATGGTGGCGTTGATGCCGCCCTTCTGAAAACTCTGTGGCTCGCGCAGGTCCATCACGGGCGGCATGGCATCCGCTTCCGCTGTTGTCATGTGCAGCGGCGAGCCGGTTGGCTTCGGCCAGTTCCGGCCACGGTAGATCGCCGGCCCCTTCGCGGCGTCGTATGTGTACACGGGGCGACGAATGAGCTGGCGCACGTACCAGTCGGTGTTGAGCAGCGACGTGTTCGCCACGACGACGTCGCGCCGGATTCCTTCCACTTCCTGCGCATACCAGAGCGGGAAGGTGTCGTTGTCGCCCACGGTGACGAGCACGCCGTACGGTTCCACGGAGTCGAGCAGATCATGCGCGAAGTCGCGCGTCACGGTCTGCCCATGGCGCGAGGCGGCCTTCCAGTTGGCGAAGAGCGGAACGATCGCGATGAGCAGAACAGGACACGCCCAGAGCCAGGCACGTCGCGTCGGCACCTCCAGGAACTCCTTTCCCATCTTGACGCGCCGTGAGCCCATCATCGCCGCGATGGACTCCCACAGATAGACCAGGCCAAGCGCCGCCCACACGCCCCACGCGGAGAAACTGACGAGGAAGAAGTAGTCACGGTCGCGCACCTCGCACGGCACGCCCGACGGATTGCCCATCGCCGTGCACTGGCTGTACCCGTACTTGAAATTCAGGTACAGAATGAGCATCAGCGTGAGCGTGAGCATGAAGCTGCCGAAGTACCAGAACGAACGGCGCTCGCGCTTCCAGTGCACCCACCCGCCAAAGAGGCCCAGCACCATGTACACGGAGGCCATGAGCCACTGGATCGTGGGCGCCTTGTCGAGCATGTCCCGGAACCACTGCCAGCGGAAATACAGCCAGTACATGCCGAGTTGTCCGACGAATGGCGCCTGCCGGTCGAAGACCGATGGTTTCCCGTACTGACCGCGGTTGAAGTTGTACCAGAAGGCGTGCCAGGTGGTCGGCTCGCCTTCGTTGATGGCGGGGAAGTGCGCCGCGCGAATGGGCTGGGTGAGAAATGGCGTATTGCCCAGGATGAACACGCCGACGATCGCCAGCAGCAGCTTGAATCGCAGCAGCGTGGCTGGCCGCCGCACCAGCACGGCGACGATGACGGCGGGCAACGCGAGCAGCCCCATCATGTGGTTCGCGTTGCCGAGTCCCAGCAGATACGCGATGAGGATGAGCATGCGGTCAGCGGCGGGACCCTCGGGGTCGTCGCACCAGCGCACCGTGAGCCAGGATACGATCGCCAGCCCCATCAGCGAGACGGTGTAGACCTTCTCGTTCACCACCGACTGGTTCCACACCGTAAATGCAGTGGCGCCGATGATCGTGGCGACCACACCACCCGTGATGCGCTGCCAGCGCTCAGCCAGCCACGACACGCACACGCGCTCCGCCACGAGGAACCACATGCCCGCCGCGATGGCGCTCGTGAGCGCGGCGAGCGCATTGATCTTCACCGCGACGCTGAGCGAACCAAGGGGGAGAATGGAGAACACGCGACCGATCAGCACGAACAGCGGATTGCCGGGCGGGTGCGGAAGGCCGACGACGTACGCGGCCGAGATGTACTCCGACGTGTCCCACATGGCGGTGGACGGCGACAGCGTTACGAGATACAGCACGAGGACCGCGAGGGCGGTGATTGCGGCGGCACGATACGACGGCCGATAGTCGAGTTCGGCGGAAGACGCGGAAGTGGTCGATGGCATGGATGCGGTGGTGTCACACATGACACGCCCCGCATGGCGCGGGGCGAAAGCCCTTTAAGATGGGTCAGAGTGGAGCGAATTGACAGGGGAATGGCGGCGTCCCACCGCCTTGACGCGAAGCCGCGCGTGGGCGAGGCCATTCCCGCGGGCCATCAGTGGCGGAACAACCTCCGCCCCGTGAACGCCATCGCCACGTCGTGCTCGTCCGCCGCGGCAATCACTTCGGGATCGCGCACCGACCCGCCCGGCTGCACGATCGCGGTGATGCCGGCCTCGACCGCCTGATCCACCCCGTCGCGAAAGGGGAAGAAGGCGTCCGAGCCGAGCACGGCGCCGGGCGTGGCATGTCCCGCACTGCGCGCCTTGTGCACTGCAAGAAAGGAGGCGTCCACTCGCGACATCTGTCCCGCGCCAATGCCGATCGTCGCGCCATCTCGCGCCAACACGATCGCATTGGACTTCACGTTGGCGACGGCGCGCCAGGCGAAGAGCAGGTCGGCACGCTCCTGCGCCGACGGCGCCCGCCGCGTCACGATGCGCCATTCCGTGTCATCGGGCTGCACCACGCTGCGATCCTGCACGAGCAGCCCACCGCGCACGCGCTTCATGTCGAGCGCGCCGGCGGGCCAGACGGCGCGCCCTTCGAGCACACGGAGGTTTTTCTTGCGTCCCAGGATCTCCACCGCTGCCTCGCTGAACGCCGGCGCGACCACGCACTCGACGAACAGACTGGAAATCGCTTCGGCCGCCGCGTCGTCCACCGGGACGTTGAACGAGATGACCGATCCGAAGGCCGACACGGGGTCGCAGGCGAGGGCTTTCTGATACGCTTCGAGCGCGGACGTGCCCACCGCGAGCCCGCATGGCGTGGTGTGCTTGACGATCGCGCAGCAGGGCTCATCGCCGAACGTATCCGTCGCGAGCAGCGCGCCTTCCAGGTCGAACAGGTTGTTGAAGCTCAACTCCTTGCCGCCGCGTTGCCGCAGCGCCCCCAGGCCCACGTTGCGCCGTTCGACATAGAACGCCGCGCGCTGATCGGGATTCTCGCCGTAGCGGAGCCGCTGGGCGCGTTCCATGAAGAGATCGAGCCGCTCGGGAAACGTCTCGTCGTGCCCCGCCGCGAACCAGGCGGCAATGGCGGCATCGTACCCCGCGGTATGCGCGAACGCCTTGCCCGCGAGATGGCGGCGGAGATCGAGATCATCGTCGCCCGACTGCAGGGCGGCAATCACCCGGTCATAGTCGGCCGGATCCACCACCACGTACACCGACGCGAAGTTCTTGGATGCGGACCGGATCATCGAGGGTCCGCCAATGTCGATCTGCTCGATGACTTCGTCCGCCGTGACGCCGGGGCGCGCGGCGGTCTGGCGGAACGGATACAGACTCACGGCAAGCAGGTCAATCGGCGTGATGTCCTGCTCGCGCAGCGTCTGCATGTGGGCGGGCACGTCACGCCGCGCGAGGAGTGCGCCGTGCACGGCGGGGTGCAGCGTCTTCACGCGTCCATCCAGCATTTCCGGCACGCCGGTGACGCGGCTCACGTCAATGGGCGCGAGTCCGGCTTCGCGCAGGGTCCGGGCGGTGCCGCCCGTGGACACGAGCTCCCATCCCAGTTTGGCCAGTGCGTGCGCGAACTCGGCGAGACCGGTCTTGTCGGAAACGGACAGCAGAGCACGAGGCATGTACGATCAGGTCCTGTACGAAGGTGTCGGAGAATCCAGTCAGTGTGCGGCAAGCTGGGCGATCAACCGACCCAGCGAGACAACGTCGCGCAGATCGTCCACCTCGGCGGGCGAGTGCGAATATCGGAGCGGCCAGGACAGTGGCACGTCCACCACGCCATGCGGCACGAACTCGCTCCCGTCGTTGCCACCGTTCGTGGTGCCCACCTGCAGCGGAATGCGCGCTGCGCGTGCGGCCGCAACCACGCGCGCAATCTCGCCGGGTGGCGTGCTGCTCGAATTGTCGAGCGCGCGCGCCACGGCGCCGTCGCCCAGCGGCGCGAATGCGAAGCGATGACTCTCCAGCGGAGAGTCCGAGGAAACGAACGTATCCACCGCGAACACCCGCCGCACGGGACCCGTGAGGTCGTTCGCGGCCGCCGCCGCGCCATCCAGCCCCGTCTCCTCGCGCACGGAGAAGATGAAGATCACCGTGTGCGTGAGACGGTCGGGATTGATCGCGCGCAGCGCGAGAATGAACGCGGTGCATCCGGTGCGGTCGTCGAGTGATCGCGCGGTGAAGCGCGTGGGTCCGAGACGCGCGGCATGCTTGAGGCTCGTGAGCGCGCTTCCCACCGTTGCGCCGCGCGCCGTCAGCGCCGCGGAATCCATGCCGAACCATGCACTGAGCGTGCCGGGTTCGCGAACGCTCGCGCTGTCACGGGGAATGAACACGCCCCGTACCACGCCGCTGTCCAGGTGGAGCAGCGCCGTTTCCCCTTCCCAGAGCGAACGGTAGAACCCACCGCGCTGGCGCAGCTCGACGGTCCCGTCCGGCGCGATGCGAGTGATCTCGAAACCGATCTCGTCCATGTGCGCAATGAAGACTACGGTGTCCCGATCCGGTCCCGCCGCCAGTACGAGGTTGCCCGCGGTGTCCTCGCGCACACGTGAGCGGGCCCAGGCGGGGAGCTGCGCACGGACGGCCGAACGCATCGCGGTCTCGTGCCCCGACACAGCGTAGCGGTCCGCGAACGTCGCGAGCACGGCGGCGGCCGGCTCGAGCGAGGCCTGCGTCGCGGCGGCTACGGTGCGGACGGCTTCTCCCACGGGCGAAAACGCGAGTGTGTGACGCTCGGCGGGCGCGATGCCCGCGGCGTCGGCGACCGCGTCCAGATAGCTGGCTGCGTCCGACGCGCTGACGCTCTCCACGAAGGATTCGTGGAACCGCCGCTGCACCGTGAGCGCGAGCGTGGCGGGGACCACGATGTTGGCGCGTGCGACAAGAGGAGCACGGATGGCGCGACGTTGCACGCCGGCTGCTTCCGCCGTTGAATTCTCCGGGAAGAACCGCGTGGATGCGACGACGAGCGTGTCCACGACACCGGCTTCCTTCACCGCGTAGGCCAGTCCCACCCAGCCGAAGCTGCTCTGCACGGACAGCACGTATACCGTCTCGCCGGTCGCCGGGGTGTGTGACGCCGCTGACGCGACCGCGGCGCATCCCGTCCGGTCCGCGGCGCTCGGTCCGGCCACCTGATCCGCGTACGTCCAGTGCGGCCAGTCGCGCTCCACCGGATCGAGCAGCGCGACGCCGAGCGCGCTGGCCTCGGCGCGCGATCGCGCACCGATGTCCACCCAGAGATTCTCGATGGACACGGGCGCATCGCGCGCATCGCGGCCGCGCGAGAGATGCACACTGCGCACGCCCATCACACCGGGAAGCGCACCGCGGCTCGTGAGAATGCGCATGCGCTGTCCCTCGTGGAACTGATCCCACAGCGGGTGCCGCCGGGCATTGCCCGCGTACTGCACGCGAAGGAATCCATCGCTCGTGATGTCGCTCACAGCGTACCCGGCTTCGTCCAAGGCGCACGCGATCACCCGGCGCGGGCGCCCCCGTCCGCGCTGCAGTACGAGATTGCCGATGGCGTCCCGGTGCCATCCCGGCTCTGCCCTGGCTATGGCATCCGTCGCGGCGCCCTCGCGTCCCGGCGAGGCCGGCAGGGCGATCCACGATGCGATGGCATCGAGCGATCCGGCGTGGGCGACCGCGGCACTGTCCTGTGCCCGGAGGCCGGTGGTGGCCGCGATGGCGGCGGCGCTAGCGAGACAGCAGGCGAGTGATGTCGCGCGCAATTTCTGCGTCCTCTCTGGTGAGCAGCGTGAACGCCGCTGTGGGATCGGGGGGAGGGAAGGTCCCGGTGACGCGGCCCGCCTCATCGAGACGCACCGTGCCGGTGGCCACCGCGTGCACGGCGCGCGGCAGAAGGAGATGTTCCACGCGCAGAATGCGCCGGGCGAGCGTGGCGGCGCTGTCGCCGGAATACACCGGCACCGGCCACTGGGCGATGCACGCGCCATGGTCGTAGATCTCATCCACGAAGTGCACCGTGGCGCCGGAGACGCGGACGCCCGCGGCAATGACGGCGCGGTGCACGCGTTCGCCGTACATCCCCGGACCGCCGAACGCCGGCAGCAGCGCCGGGTGGATGTTCACGATGCGCCCGCGAAACGCTCGCGCCACCGCGGCGGGCACGAGGCGCAGATACCCGGCGAGCACGATGAGATCAATGCGATGCGTCTCCAGCAGCGCGGCGAGCGCCGTCGCGTCGTCGTCGCGCCCGGCGATCACCTCGGCCGCCACGTGCCGTTCGCGCGCGAGCGCCAGCGCACCGCTCTCCGGCCGGTTCGATGCGACGAGCGCGATCTCCGCGTCTGCCACGGGTGCGCCCTCGCCGAAATAGTGCATCAGGGCGCGCAGGTTCGAGCCATTTCCCGATGCCAAAACGGCAAGTCGCGTTCGCCTGCGCGCTGTCATGGTGCCGGCTCGACGCCGGGAAGGAGCGCACCGGGCACGAGCATCCGGTCCACCGCGTCGCCGAGTGTGGGCATCACGAGCATCGCGGCGCGTGCCTGTTCGATGTCGGCAGCGGTCGTGTGCGCGGTGGGCACCAGCACCCCGTGTCCGCCGAGCTCGAGCGCCGGCGCCACATCGCGCCAGCGATCGCCCACGTACCACGACGCGGTGAGATCGAGATGGAAGTCCACGCCGGCCGCACGGAAGAGCAGCGTCCCCGGCTTGCGGCACTCGCACGCGCCGTCGTCGGGCGCATGCGGGCAGACGTACGTCGCGGTGATGTACGCGGCCTCGTGCGCGAGCAGCTCGCCGATGCGCGCGGCCACGGCGTCGTACTCGCTTCTCGTGAACACACCGCGACCAATGCCCGACTGGTTGGTGACGACGATGACCGGGACGTCCGCGGCGTTCAGCTGCGCGATCGCGCGCCCGACGCCCGGCAGCAGCGCCACGTCGCTCGCGCGCCGCACGAACACCGTGTCCACGTTGATGGTGCCGTCGCGATCGAGGAAGACGGCCGCGTGTGAGGCCATCAGCCGGACGCCGTGCCCGCGCGGCATGCGGCGATGACCGCCGCCACGAGGCGCTCGTCGTCGCGCTCGGGGACGGCGCGCAGATCAAGCAGGAGCCGGCCATCGGCGATGCGCGCGATCACCGGAAGCGGACCGGTGCGGAGCGCGCGTTCGAGCACGCGGGCGTCGCCTTCGAGCGCGCGCGCCGCCGATGGCAGCGTGACCGCCGGAAAGGCACCGCCGCCCGCGCTGCCCGCTCCGGGCACGATAGACGCCGCGCACCCGGCCGCTGCCAGCGCATCGCGCAGTCGCGCGGCGCGCGCTGCCAGCGCCTCGGCCGGCGCGCACAGCAGCGCAAGAGCGGGAATCTCCCGTACCGCGCGCTCCGGCTCGCGATAGAGCGCCAGCGTCGCGGTGAGCGCGGCAAGCGTGAGCTTGTCCACGCGCAGGGCGCGGGTGAGCGGATTGCTCCGGATCCGCGTCATGAGCTGCGAGTCACCGAGAATGATGCCGGCCTGCGGCCCGCCCAGGAGCTTGTCCCCGCTCATTGTGACCGCGGCCGCGCCCTCGCGGATCGCCTCGCGCGCCACCGGCTCGCCACGCAGCCCCCATGGCTCGAGCGAGAGAAACAGCCCGCTCCCCAGATCGTGAACCACCGGCACGCCGTGCGCGCGACAGGCGGCGGCGAGCTCGGAGACCGCCACGTCGCTCACGAAGCCCGTCATGGCGAAGTTGCTGCGATGCACCTTCACCACCGCGCCGGTGTCGGGTCCCAGCGCCGCGGTGTAGTCGCGCAGGTGCGTGCGGTTCGTGGTGCCGACCTCCACGAGGTGCGCGCCGCTTTTCTCCATGATGTCGGGAACGCGGAAACTGCCGCCGATCTCGACCAGCTCGCCCCGCGACACGATGACGTCGCGACCGCTGGCGAGCGTGTTGAGCGTTACCACCAGCGCTGCCGCGCCGTTGTTCACCACGAGCGCATCCTCCGCGCCCGTGAGCTCGCAGAGCAGTGCGACGCAATGCGCGTAGCGGCTGCCGCGCGCGCCCTGCTCCAGATCGTATTCCAGATTGGAGTAGCCCGCCGCCACCAACGCGATCGCATCGAGCGCGGCCTGCGGCAGCGGCGCGCGCCCGAGATTGGTGTGCAGCACGACGCCCGTGGCGTTGAGCACCGGCCGCAGCGATGGCTGTTCCCGCAGCGCGAGCGCGGCAGACACGGCGGCGCGCCACTCGTCGGGCGCGCGCGGCGTGTGCGCAGGTTGCCGGCGCGCCTGCTCGATCGCGTCACGCACCGCATCCACGAGCAGATCGCGCGGAGCCTGATCCAGCAGCTGCTGGACGCCCGTGAGCTCCAGCACGCTGTTCACACTGGGCAGGGCACGGCGCGGATCGCCAGTCATGCGGGCGGCTTGCGCTGCGTCGTATCGCGCGGCGGCCGGCCCGTCGTATCGCGCGGCGGCCGACCTGTGGTATCGCGCGGTGCGCGGCCTGTGGTATCGCGCGGCGGCCGGCGTGTCGTGTCGGCCTTGGGCGGCGGCGCGGCCTTGGGTACCGCGAAGGTGCGGGACGTGGGCGCACCAACTCCCAGCAGATTCCTGGGCGACCGGGCTTCGAGCCGGTACGTCGCGCCAACCGTGAGGGGTTGCGCCGGTACGACCACCACGTTCGTCACGGGAATGCGCCGCGTGGGGCGCGGACCGGGCGCGCGGTGCGTGGCGTCTCCGGGCGCGCGTCCGGCACGCCCCAGGGGCTGCCCCTTGGGCGGGGGTGGCTTGTGGGTCGTATCCGCGGGAGCCGCGGCCGCACGAATGCTGTCGTACACCGCGGCTGGTTGCGCCAGCTTCAGCGGCACGAGCGTGGAATCCGCGCGCCTGAGCGTGAACAGGCTCGTGTCCACGCGCTGCGCCGTGTCGAGCGGCTCAGAGAACTTCACGCGGATGGTGACCGAATCGGTACTCGCCACCGTTTCCATGCTGGGCGGCAGCGTATCGTGGATGAAGGCGTACAGTTCCACGTGCAACGAATCCTGCAACGTCACGTCGGTGCTGTCCCAGGGTACGCGCCGCTCCATCGTGAGCGTGTTGTTCTGATCGGTGAATGCGCGCAGGGTGTAGGTCGCCGGCGGCAGAAAGTCCATCGAGAACCGTCCCGATGAATCCGTACGCGCGACGTACGTCGTGCTGTCCGGCAGATGGATCGCTTCCACCGCCGCCTTGGGCAGCGCGGTGCCCGCGGCCCAGTCGAACACGACGCCGCTGATCCGCGTCTCGGGAATCGCCGGCCCCGTGGAAAAGACCACGGTCACGCCGTCCTTGCGGACATTGCCGCGCAAATCTCCGAGCCCGGGCAACACGGTGATGACATAGGTCGTATTCGGCTTGAGATCGTGCTTCCCCTTCACCGTGAGCCGCGAGCGATGCCATCCCACGTTGGCTTCGCCATCCCAGGGCGAGATGAGCACGAGCTGACTGAGATTCTGTACCCCGCTCGGCTTTTCATTCAGCACCTCGTCGAACTGCAGCGAGATCTCCTTCGCCTTGACGTTCACGGCGCCGCTTTCGGGTTTCACGGAGAGCAACTGCGGCGGGAGTTTTCGTTCGGGGCCACCAGGTGGATAACCCGGTTGGGCGCAGCCGAGCAGGACAAAGGCCAGGATCAGGCGCCGCACAGCGCCTTCACTTTACCTTCGAGCTGCTCGCGGCGCGCGGACCACTCCACATACTTCCGCCGCTCCGCTTCAACCACGTCTGGTTTCGCTCGCTGGGTGAAGTTCTCGTTCCGCAGCCGCGCAGCGAGCGCCGCGAGCTGCTTCTCGAGCTGCGCCAGATCGGTGCGCAGCCGGGCGCATTCGCGCTGGAGGTCGACGGCGCCGGCGAGCGAGATGATCACGTGCGACCCATCGCTCAACAGTGCGTGCGCGTTCGTTCCTTCCGGCGGCGTATCCGCCACGCTGAAGTGCGCCCGCGCGAGATGGCCTATGAGGGCGGACTCCCGCTGCAGGACCGCGCGCGCGGCTGCCGTGGCGCCAACCAGGACGCCGGTCACCACCGTCCCCGGCGGCACGTTGTACTCCGCGCGCACCTGCCGCACCGCGATCACGCTCTCGCGCACCAGTTCGAATTCGCGCGCCGGCGTGGCGTCGCTGCCGCGCGCGGCCGGCCACGATGCACACGCGAGGAACGCATCCGCGGCATGCCCGGGCAACTGCTGCCAGAGCGATTCCGTGATGAACGGGACCACCGGATGCAGCAGCCGCAGCGCCTGGTCGAAGGCGTACGCCAGAACGGCGCGCGCCACGTCGCGATCGGAGGCGGCGCCGGCCATGCGCGGCTTCGTCGTTTCCAGGTACCAGTCCGCGAGCTCGTTCCAGACGAATCGTCGCGCGCTCTCCACGTACTCGCTCAGTCGCAGCCCCGCCACCCGCTCGGCTTCGGTCCACCGTTCGCTCGCGAGCGGGCGCGCCGGCCCCAGCGCCGCATCGCACTCCGCTATGGCCACGTCCAGCCGACCGAGAATCCAGTGGTCGGCGCGGCTGAGTCGCTCCGGCGCGATCGCATCGAGCGGCGACACGCCTTGCTCACCCACGTTCGTGACCAGGAACCGGCCGATGTTCTGCAGCTTGGTGACGAAGTTGCGCCCGGACGCGAAGGACTGCTCGAGATTCTCCGGATCGAGCATGACATCGGCTCCCATGCCGAGTCCGCCGATGACCGTGTACCGCAGCGCGTCGGCGCCGTAGCGGTGCACCACGTCGAGCGGATCGATCCCGTTCCCGAGTGACTTGGACATCTTGCGGTGCTGCATGTCGCGGACGGTGCCGTGCAGATACACCGTGTGAAACGGTGCGCGTCCGGCGAAATGAAAGCCCGCCATGATCATGCGCGCCACCCAGAAAAACAGAATTTCCGGCGCGGTCACCAGCACGTCGGTGGGATAGAACGCGTGCAGGTCGGGCGCGGCCTCGTTCGGCCAGCCGAGCGTGGACAAGGGCCAGAGCCACGAGGAGAACCAGGTGTCGAGGACATCCTCATCCTGCCGCACGGGACCGCCGCACGTTGGACACGCGGCGAGATCGTCGCGACTCACCACGGGCGCGCCGCCGCAGGCGTCGCAGTACCACACCGGGATGCGATGCCCCCACCAGAGCTGGCGTGAGATGTTCCAGTCGCGAATGTTCTCCAGCCAGTTCACGTACACCGCATGCCAGCGCTCGGGAAGGATGCGGATGCTCCCCTCGTGCACCGCCTGCAGCGCCGGCGCGGCGAGTGGCGCCATCTTCACGAACCACTGGTCCGAGAGCCGCGGCTCCACCACCGTGTCGCAGCGATAGCAGTGGCGCACGGCGTGTTGATGCGGCTCGACCTTCACCAGCCGCCCCGATGCGCGCAGCATCGCGACGATGCGATCGCGCGCGACGAACCGATCGAGCCCGCGCAGCGAGGCGGGGACCCGCCCGTCGGCGTCGGCTCCCGCATCGAGATGTCCCGACGGATCGATCACGACCGGCGCGCTCAGGTGGTGCCGCAGCCCGACCTCGAAGTCGTTTGCGTCATGCGCCGGGGTGATCTTCACCACGCCGGTGCCGAACGATGGATCCACGTAGCTGTCGGCAATGATCGGGATCTCGATGTTCGTGATGGGCAGCAGCGCCCGGCTCCCGGCGAGCTCGAGATAGCGTTCGTCATCCGGGTGCACCGCCAGCGCCACATCACCCAGCATGGTCTCGGGGCGCGTCGTCGCGACCACGAGCGACTGCGCCGCGTTGCCGACGAGCGGGTAGCCGATGTAGTAGAGCGATCCCTCTTCTTCGTGGAACTCCGCCTCCTCGTCGCTCAGCGCCGTGAGGCAGCGCGGGCACCAGTGAATCACCCGATGCCCGCGGTAGATCAGCCCGTCCTCGTACAGCCGCACGAACGCCTCGCGCACCGCGCGCGACAGCTCGGGCGAGAGTGTGTACGCCGTGCGCGTCCAGTCGCACGACGCACCAATGGCCTTGAGCTGATCGAGAATCACTCCCCCGGTCTGCTCCACGAAGCGAACCGTGCGCTCGACGAACGCCGCGCGCCCCACGTCGAAGCGCGTGTGTCCCTCGAGGGCGATCTGCTTTTCCACCACGTTCTGCGTGGCAATGCCCGCGTGATCCGTGCCCGGCAGCCAGAGCGCTTCGTCCCCGGCCATGCGCCGCCAGCGCACCAGGACATCCTGCACCGTGTTGTTCAGGCCATGCCCCATGTGCAGGATCGCCGTCACGTTGGGCGGGGGCATCACGATGCTGAATGGCGCTCGCGCTCCACCGGCACGCGCCGACCGTTCCGCGTGCGCGGTGAACACGCCCGCGTCCATCCAGCGGCGGTAGCTGTCAGCGTCCTGCTGAGCGGGATTAATTGCCATGATGCGGGACCGGGTGCCAGGAGCTCTGGAGCGTGGGTGATGCCGGAGCTGGGGACGTGCCGCTGCGGCGCCGCGTCAGTCAGCGCGCTGCTCCGCGAAATATGGCGAACACACGGGCGTTCGTGTTACCCGTCGTGGCGCCAGGCCGGCGGCGACGCGCGATTCGCCGTGCTCGCGCCCTACAACCCGCCTCCCACTTCCAGCCGGTTCACCACCGATTCCACCCCCGCCACGCGCTCGACGACGCGCGTGGCGAGATCCGCTTCCTCGGGCGTGCTCACGAACCCCGACAGCTCGATGATTCCGTCGCGGATGGCGCCGATGTCTATCGCACGCTCGCTCAGCACGGGGTCCTCCTCGAGCGCATCCAGGACATGCTCCTCGAGCGACATGTCATCCACTGCGCCCGGGGCCAGTTCGTCCTCGCCGGACGAGCCGTCCGCTCCGCCGGCGAATTCCTCGTCGTCAAGTTCCTCATCGAGCTCGGCATCGTCCAGATCATCGTCCAGATCATCGTCGCCGTACTCGTCATCGTCCTCCCCGAGCACGTCGGCGCCGTGCATCTGCTCTTCTATCACGGCGAGACCGCGGCGCAGCACCTTCACCACGCCCGGAATGCCGCCCGCTTCCTGCGCCACGATGACGCCCATTGCGAACCCGGCCAGCGTACCGAACGTCAGGCCGAGCATGATGCCTCCCAGGGAGGGATCGTCCTCTCGATATCGAATGGGTGACATGGCGTAACCCCGTGGCGGAGGTAGTGATATCCCGATAACTTAGCGTAATCCGCCGGAGGGGCCTCCCGCAAGCAGTGCTCCGCGCCGCCGCATGGCGCGCACCGGCCATACTCGAAACGTCACGATGAGAGATCAACCTGCCCAGGAGCTGACGCTCACGCTGCCCGATGGCTCGACGCGCACCGTGCCCTACGGCACCGCGCCGCGTGACGTCGTGGCCTCGATTGGCGCCGGTCTGCTGCGTGCTGCGCTCGCCGTGGAGGTGAACGGCAGGATCCAGGATCTCGTGACGCCGCTGCGCACGAGCGGCAGCTTCCGCGTGCTCACGGAGAAGGATGTGAGCGCGCTCGATGTGCTGCGCCATTCCACGGCGCACGTGCTGGCCACGGCCGTGCGTCGGCTCTATCCGCGCGCCGCCATCGGGTTCGGCCCCTCAATTGACGATGGGTTCTACTACGATTTCGAGGTTCCCGAACCGTTCACGCCGGATGATCTCGCGGCGTTCGAGGCGGAGATGCAGAAGGTGGTCGAGGCGAAGTATCCGTTCGTGCGCGAGGAGGTGAATCGGAGCGAGGCGGAGCGTCTCTTCACGGACGACCCGCTCAAGCTCGAGCGGCTCTCGGAGCTGGGCGACGACGAAGTCATCTCGGTCTACACCGATGGCCCGTTCGTGGACCTGTGCCGTGGTCCGCACGTGCCCGATACGTCCCGCATCCGCTACTTCAAGCTGATGCATACGGCGCCGGCGTACTGGCGCGGCGACGAACGGCGCCAGCAGCTCCAGCGCATCTACGGCACGGCATGGTTCAATCGCGCCGATCTCGACGCGTATCTGCACCGGCTGGAGGAAGCCCGCAAGCGCGATCACCGCGTGCTGGGGCGCGAGCTCGATCTCTATTCCACCGATCAGCGCGTGGGGCCCGGCCTCATCCTCTGGCACCCGCGCGGCGCGATCGTGCGCAACGAGATCGAGAACTTCGAGCGCGAGCTCATCCTGCGCCACGGCTACGACCTCGTGTACACGCCGCACGTCGTGAGCGAGAAGTTGTTCGAGATCTCGGGACACCTGGTGAATTTCCGCGAGAACATGTTCGGGGCCATGGACGTGGACGGCGCGGCCTACCGCCCCAAGCCCATGAACTGTCCGGGCCACATCTGCATCTACCAGTCGCACCAGCGATCGTATCGCGACCTGCCGCTCCGCTTCGCGGAGTTCGGCACGGTGTATCGCTACGAGCGGAGCGGCGTGCTGCACGGCATGCTCAGGGTCCGCGGCTTCACGCAGGATGATGCGCACGTGTTCTGTACGCCGGAGCAGGTGCCGTCGGAGATCGCGCGGCTGCTCGACCTCGTGGACGAGATGCTCACGGTGTTTGGCTACCCATACACCATTGAGCTCTCCACGCGTCCCGCCGAGAACGCGCTCGGCAGTCCGGAGGTGTGGGAACAGGCCGAGCGCACGCTCGCGGCCGTGCTCGAACAGCGCGGGCAGGCGTACACCATCGACGCCGGGGGCGGTGCCTTCTACGGTCCCAAGCTGGACTTCAAGCTCATCGATGCCATCGGACGCAAGTGGCAGGGGCCGACCGTCCAGCTCGACTTCAACCTGCCGGAGCGGTTCGAGCTCGAGTACATCGGCGCCGACAACACCGCCCATCGCCCGGTGATGCTGCATCGCGTCCTCGTGGGCTCCATGGAGCGCTTCGTCGGCGGTCTCATCGAGCACTACGCGGGCGCGTTCCCGCTCTGGCTGGCGCCGGAACAGTTGCGCGTCATTCCCATCACGGATGACCTGCGTGATGCGGCGCTCGCGGTCGCGGACCGGGCCCGCGCGGCGGGGTTGCGCGTGTCGCTCGACGATCGGGCGCAGACGCTCAACTACCGCATCGCGGAAGCCGAGCGTCTCAAGACGCCGTACATGGCCATTGTCGGCAGGCGCGAACGTGATGCCGGCACCGTGGCGCTTCGCGAGCATCGGCTGGGACGCGAGCAGAAACCACAGGTGATTTCCGTGGATGAGCTCGTGGCGCGCCTCACGCGCGAGGTGCAGACGCGCGGCCGCCCCGGGACGCCGGCCGAGCCCCTCGCGGCGGTGGCGGTCTAGTGGCTTACGCGAACAACGTCGCTGGCGCCGTGCGAGCC
>JBOHTE010000428.1:0-1239 GCA_050733555.1 Gemmatimonadaceae bacterium
ACTCTGACCCCATTGATCACGGCTGCGAGAACCAGCGCAATGCTGATCACGATGCAGGTGGCCCACGGCCCGCCGCGCGGCGCTACGGCGCCTGCGGCGAGGAGGAAGCGGGACGCCGAATGCGGCGGGCTGAGGAGGCCGAGGAGCCGGGCCTGGGCACGGGTGTCTACACGCCGGCTGTCGCGCAGGAGACCGATGGTCTCGGGCGTGCGGGACGGGGCGAGGTACTGGTTCGGCGCCGCCGCCATCCAGCCAGCGCCGCTCACCGCGTCCATCCGCACGACATCACGCGCAGCGGCGAACGCCCCCGTGCACGCGAGGCACAGGAGCGCGAACACGAGTCGTGCGAAGTCGAGACGCTGGGTGGCGGGGTGACGCATTTTGAGAGTTAGCCTGGCGGGCACAGTAAAGCGCCAGGCGTTCCTCGTGGATCGCGTTGTGCGATATTCAGCACATGCTATCCACAAACCGCATGAACGTGAACGCGCTCACGGCCAGCGGAGCCATCGCTGCTCCGCCGGCCAGTACCACGCCGGACCTGCTGTCCATGAAGCGGCACGGTCCCACGCGCTACGGCGTGCTCGGCGCGGTCAGCTTCGTACATGTCCTGAACGACATGATGCAGTCGGTGATCCTCGCGATCTACCCGCTGCTCAAGGGCGACTTCCATCTCAGCTTCGCCCAGATCGGCGCGATCACGCTGACGTTCCAGTTGACGGCATCGCTGCTGCAGCCGGTGGTCGGCCTCGTCAGCGACAGGCACCCGTTGCCCTATTCGTTGCCGGTCGGGATGTGCTTCACGCTGAGCGGGCTGTTGCTGCTCTCGGTGGCGCCGACGTATCCGATCCTGCTGCTCGCCGTCGCCCTGATCGGCTGCGGTTCGTCGGTGTTCCACCCGGAATCGTCGCGTGTCGCGCGCATGGCGTCGGGCGGCCGCTACGGTTTCGCCCAGTCGGTGTTCCAGATCGGCGGCAACCTTGGGCAGGCCCTGGGGCCGTTGCTGGCCGCGGGGATCGTGCTGCGGCTCGGCCGTTCGCATGTCGGCTGGTTCGGATTGGCGGCACTGCTCGCGATCGTGATTCTGCTGCAGGTGAGCCGCTGGTACAAGCGGCACAGCGAGGAGCGCGGCACCAGGCACACGGCAACCGACCGGCCGCGGTATTCCGCGAGAGTCGTGCGCCACACGATCGGGGTGCTGCTGGTGCTGATGTTTTCGAAGTTCTTCTATCTCGCCAGCAT
>JBOHTE010000429.1:0-1518 GCA_050733555.1 Gemmatimonadaceae bacterium
CGTCCTTGTGCGAATTCGGGCTCGATGCCTGCCGGCACTCGGCCCCCGCAACAGTTCGGGCTCTGTGCGACGAGAAATCGGGACGCCGCTCCAGCTAACGCACGGTGTTCGCCACCTAGGCGGAATCGAGCTGGCGCCCCGGTCAGAATCTGTGCAAACTCTCCTTCAGAACTAGATACAAGGCGGATGCCTAGCTTGCCAAGTAGATTCGGGTCATGGCCCTGACGTTCGAGTGGGACGGCCGCAAAGCTGCCGTGAACCTCGCGAACCATGGCGTCTCGTTCGACGAGGCGCTCACCGTCTTCGCGGACCCGCTTGGCCGCCTCGAGGATGATGATCGCCATTCAGTTTCCGAGCGGCGGCTCGTACTATTAGGCAGGTCCAGCCTGGATCGTCTGCTGGCCGTCATGTTTACTGAACGCGGGCCTGACCGCATTCGCCTGATCAGCGCCCGCCACGCCACGCGCTCTGAGCGCCGCCAGTATGAAGAAGCCCGTAAGTAAGAAACCGGCCCGTACCCGCCGCGTGGGGGAGGATGACATCCGCCCCGAATATGACTTCTCGAAAGCGCGTCCCAATCCGTATGCCAGCCGGTTTCAAGCGGGGGTCACGGTGGTAACGCTTGATGCCGATGTCGCGAAGACATTTCCGGATGCCGCTACAGTCAATGACGCACTCCGGGCACTCGCCAAAATCGCCAATCATCCAGTCACCAAGTCGAGATCGAAGCACCGCACCGCGTAACGAACGCTGAACTTGACAAGCGATCTGCGGATTTGCGCCTGATTCGCAGGCGCTTCCTATTTGACTCGCTTGCAAGTTAGCTGGGGCGTTAGCCGGAATTCACGGTTCGATGACTGTCCGCATCGTTGAAGACGATCCCGCTCGCCTCGCGGAGTATGCCGGCGTGTCCATCGCCTTCGAGGTCACCGACATCTTCGATGAGCAAGCCGTCGTGGCTCTCCTTGCCGGCAAGCCCGCTGCCGGGACGGCGCTCAGTGCGCCGTACTGGAAAGATTACGATAGTTATCCAGGCAATCGGCCGACCGACTGGTCGCGACGGTTTGATGTCTCGCGCTGGATAATACTCGCCGCCTTCGCCGACGGACGGCGCCTCGGCGGCGCCGTAATCGTCTGCGATGACCCGCTGATCGCACTCCTTCGCGAGTGCCGCCACGGTGCTCTGCTGTGGGATCTCCGCGTCGCGCCAGCCATGCGAACGCGGGGAGTAGGCTCCGCGCTCCTTCGGGCTGCCGAGGAAGCGGCCGCCCAGCGCGGTGCCCGGGCTCTCAGAGTTGAGACCCAGCAGATCAACGTGCCAGCCTGCCGCTTCTATGCCCGCCACGGCTTCCGTCTTGAGCAGGCCCGGCGTGGCGCCTACCCCGATCTGCCCGCCGAAACCCAGCTCCTTTGGCGCAAGACACTCACCGTCGAGTCCATCGCGCCATCCGGCTAACGTTCGCTGCACCTGCCAAGGGAGCTCTGGATGGCGCCGGCTGCGCCGGCGCTCTTATAGGA
>JBOHTE010000430.1:0-4980 GCA_050733555.1 Gemmatimonadaceae bacterium
TGATTTCGAGGAGATCATTCGTGCGCTGAACGACGTGGGCTACACGGGGCCGCTGAGCGTGGAGTGGGAGGACGGCGGCATGCACCGCGAGCATGGCGCGCGCGAAGCCTGCGCGTTCGTGCGCCAGCTGGATTTTCCGCCGTCCGCAGCGGCGTTCGATGCGGCGTTCGATCACCAGCACGTGCCGAGGCGTCATGACGCCCGGTGATGGTGGCGCCCCGCGGACTCCGGTCTCCACGCCAGTTCCGGTCACGCCGCCGACTCCTGTCTCCACGCCGGAGATCGGCGTCGGCATGCTCGGCTACGCCTTCATGGGGAAGGCGCACTCCCATGCATACAAGACCATTCCGTACATGATCCAGCCGCCGCCGGCCATTCCGCGGCTGCTCGGCATCGCCGGGCGCAACGAGCAGGCGGTGCGCGCAGCGGCGCAGCGGTACGGCTACGAGCGCGCCTATACAGACTGGCGCCAGATGCTGAAGGACGATCGCATTCAACTGCTCGACAATGGGGGGCCGAACGACGCCCACGCCGAGCCGAGTATCGCGGCCGCGCGCGCCGGGAAGCACGTGCTGTGCGAGAAGCCGCTGGGACGCAACGCAAAGGAAGCCGCCGCGATGCTCGAGGCAGTGACGAAGGCCGGCGTCAAGCACGCCGTCGCATTCAACTACCGCTTCGTGCCAGCGATTCGGCAGGCGCGCGAGCTCATCGAGAGCGGCGCGCTGGGTCAGATCTATCACTTCCGCGCGACGTACCTGCAGGAGTGGCTGCTGCCGGTGTTCAACGGCCCCATGACCTGGCGCCTCGACCGGCGGCAGGCCGGCAGTGGCGCGCTGGGCGATCTGGGCGCGCACATCATTGATCTCGGCCGCTTTCTCGTTGGGGAATTTCGCGGCGTCAGCGCGCTGACGCGGACGTTCACCACGGAGCGGCGCTGGAAGGATCGCCCCGGCATGGGAACCGTGGACGTGGACGACGCCTTCGTGGCGGCAGTGGAGTTCGAGAACGGAGCGATTGGCAGCGTGGAAGCGTCGCGCTACGCGCCGGGGCGGAAGAACTTCAACGCCTTCGAGATCAACGGGGAACTGGGCAGCATCCGCTTCGACCTCGAGCGGCTGAACGAGCTGCAGGTCTACTGGGTGAACGACGAGCCCCGGACAACGCAAGGATTCCACGACGTGCTGGTGACGGAGCCGTATCACCCGTTCTGGAAGCACTGGTGGCCGCACGGGCACATCATCGGCTGGGAGCACACGTTCGTGCATGAGATCGCGCACCTGCTGGATGCCATCGCGAGCGATCGGGCCGTGGCGCCCTATGGCGCGACCTTCGAGGACGGCTATCGGAACGCCGTAGTGTGCGATGCGATCCTGAAGTCGGCGGAGAGTGGAGAGAGGATTCTGTTGCGATACTGACTGGGAGAGTCACCGCGCCATCAGGCACGATCCGATGGCCGGATCGTCCCCGGCCCTGCGCTCTCGCGAAACCCGCCGGACCCATGCTGCCGTAGTATCTGTCATTCCCCGCCGCACACCGTTCTCCTCACTGTACAGGATTCCCATGCGACGCGTTCTGCTGACTGCGGTCATGTTGTGCCCGTGGGTTGCTCCAACGCTCTCCGCGCAGGTGGACGCGCGGATGTTCCGCTATCCCGACGTCTCCGCCACGCAGATCACGTTCGTGTACGCGGGCGACATCTGGCTGGTTGCCCGGCAGGGCGGTGTCGCCACGCGGCTCAGCTCTCCCCGGGGCGAGGAGAGCTTCCCGCGGTTCTCGCCGGACGGGTCGCACATCGCCTACTCGGCGGAGTACGATGGGAACACGGACATCTACGTGATCCCGACGGTAGGCGGCGAGCCGTTCCGCGTGACGCATCACCCGTTGCAGGACCGGCTGGTGGACTGGTACCCCGACGGCAAGACACTGCTCATGGCGTCGTCCATGGCGAGCGGGAGCCAGCGGTTCAATCAGCTCTACCGGGTGCCGGCCACGGGCGGGATGCCCGAGAAGCTGCCCGTCCCCTACGGAGAGTTCGGCGCCATCTCGCCCGATGGGAGCACGCTCGCCTACATGCCGGAGACGAACGACTTTCGCACCTGGAAGCGCTATCGCGGCGGGTGGGCGCCGGACATCTGGCTCTTCGACCTGAAGACGCTCGCGTCGGAGAACATCACGCACGATCCGGGGAACGATGCGCAGCCCATGTGGCACGGGCGCACGCTGTACTTCCTCTCCGACCGTGATTCCACCGAGCGCAACAACATCTGGGCGTATGACCTGGACTCGAAGAAATTCCGCGAGGTCACGCAGTTCACGGACTTCGATATCACATTTCCGGCCATCGGTCCCGACGCGATCGTGTTTCAGGCGGGCGGCCGGCTGTACCTGCTGGACCTCGCGACGGAGCGGATGAGCGAGGTGAAGGTCACCGTGGTGACCGACGAGATCACGCTCCGCCCGCGCGCGGAGAAGGTCGCGAAATACATCCAGAATGCTACTATTTCACCGACGGGGCAGCGCGCGCTGTTCGAGGCACGCGGCGACCTGTTCACCGTGCCGGCGGAGCACGGGCCGGTGCTCGATCTCACCAACAGCTCCGGCGTCTTCGAGCGCTCGCCCGCGTGGTCGCCCGATGGAAAGACCATCGCCTACTGGAGCGACCGGAGCGGCGAGTACGAGCTGACCGTCCGCCCCGCGGACGGCTCGGCGCCCGAGCGGAAGGTCACGAGCTACGGGCCGGGGTTTCGCTACCAGCTCTCCTGGTCTCCCGACAGCCGGAAGCTCGCGTTCGTGGACCAGACGATGACGATCCACATCGTGGATGTCGCCACCGGTACGACGACCACGGTGGACAGGAATCTGTACATGTTCCAGGGCGCGCTCGATGCGTTCGCGCCGAGCTGGTCGGCGGACAGCCGATGGCTGGCGTACAGCAAGGACACGAACCGCAATACGAGCGCGATCGGGCTGTTCGACACCCGCACGGGGAAGAGCCAGCAGGTCACGTCCGGCTTCTACAACGACCAGACCCCCGTTTTCGACCCTGACGGCAAGTACCTGTACTTCCTCTCCAATCGCACGTTCGACCCCGTGTACAGCGATCTCGACGACACGTGGATCTATCCGAACGGGCAGAACATCGTTGCGGTCGCGCTGCGGGCAGCGGTCGCATCGCCGCTGGCGCCGCGCGACGATGAGGAGGGCGCGAAGCCGGACAGCGCGGCGTCAGGCGCGGCGAACGGCGCGAATGGCGCGAATGGCCGCAAGGCCGCTGTCGCGCCCGGGCACAAGGGCGCGGCGGCGGCGGACACCGCAAAGAAGAAGATCACGCCGGTGGAGGTGGACCTCGCCGACTTCGAGCGCCGCCTCGTCGTGCTCCCGCCGCGCCCGGGGCATTTCGCGAATCTGAGCGCGGTGTCCGGCAAGGTGATCTATCGTCGGACGCCGAATGCGGGCGCCGCGGACAGCGCGAGCCCCATTGGCTATTACGACCTCGCGGAGCGCGAGGACACGACCATCGTGGCCGACGCCGATGGCTACGTGCTGTCGGCCGATGGAAAGAAGCTGCTCGTCTGGAAGAAGGACCGGTTCGGCATCGTGGACGTGAAGCCGAAGCAGCACATCGAGAAGCCGTTGCGCACGGCGGAACTCGCGATGGTCGTGGATCCGCGCGCGGAGTGGAAGCAGATGTTCAACGACGTGTGGCGCTTCGAGCGTGACATGTTCTACGATCCGAAGATGCACGGCGTGGACTGGAACGAGATGCGCACGCGCTACGGCAAGCTCATGGACGACGCCGTGACGCGCTGGGACGTGAACTTCGTGCTGGGCGAGCTGATCGCGGAGCTGAGCTCGTCGCACACCTACCGGGCGGGCGGCGATCTCGAGACCGCGCCGCACCGCGGCGTCGGTCTCCTCGGCGTGGACTGGACGCAGTCGAACGGCGCCTGGCGCATCGCGAAAATCATTCGCGGCGCGCCGTGGGACAATGAAGTGCGTTCACCGCTCGACGAGCCCGGCGTGAACGTCCACGAGGGCGACTACGTACTGGCGGTGAATGGGATTCCCATGGATCCGTCGCAGGACCCGTGGGCGGCGTTCGGCGGCCTCGCGGACCAGACCGTGCAGCTCACCGTGAACGACAAACCGGGGCAGGCCGGCGCGCGCACCGTGCTCGTGAAGACGCTGCCGGACGAGACGCGGCTGCGCAATCTGGCGTGGATCGAGGCCAATCGCCGGCGCGTGGACGAGGCCAGCGGCGGGCGCGTGGGCTACATCTACGTGCCCAACACCGGTACCGACGGCCAGACCGAGCTCGTGCGCCAGTTCATGGGGCAGTTCGACAAGAGCGCGCTCATCATCGATGAACGGTTCAACTCGGGCGGGCAGATCCCTGACCGGTTCGTGGAACTGCTCAACCGGCCATTCCTCTCGTGGTATGCCGTGCGCGATGGCAAGGACTGGCAGTGGCCGCCGCAGGCGAACTTCGGCCCCAAGGTGATGCTCATCAACGGGTGGAGTGGTTCAGGGGGCGACGCCTTCCCGCTCTACTTCAAGCGTACCGGCCTTGGGCCGCTCATCGGAGAGCGTACGTGGGGTGGGCTGATCGGCATCACCGGTGCGCCCACGCTCATTGACGGCGGCAGCATCACCGTGCCGACGTTCCGCGAATACAGCGCCGAGAGCAAATGGTTTCCGGAAGGACATGGTGTGGATCCGGACATCGCCGTCGTGGATGATCCCACGGAGCTGGCGAAGGGACGCGACCCGCAACTCGAGCGCGCCATCACGGAAGTCGAGCAGCTCATGAAGACCCATCCGGCGCCGGTCGCGAAGCGGCCAGCGGCACAGGACCGGACGAGACCGTGAGACAGCGGTAGCTGGTAGCTCGAAGGGAGTGGGTGTGCCGAGACCCGCGCGGGCCGCGCGCCCCAGTGCGCGCCACCCGCGTGGGGGAGCGCCGCGGACCCTCGGTACGGC
>JBOHTE010000431.1:0-2066 GCA_050733555.1 Gemmatimonadaceae bacterium
CTCCAATGCCAGGCACGCGGCGCGAGCGCGCTGGGCGAGCTCGTGGAAGGACTGCCCGTTGAAACGCGTGTGCTCGTGATCGGCGCGCATCCGGACGACGAGGACACCCGCCTCATCGCGTGGCTCACCAAGGGTCACCACATGGACGTCGCGTACCTGTCGCTCACGCGCGGCGACGGCGGACAGAATCTCATTGGGAACGAGCTGGGCGAGGCGCTGGGCGTGATCCGCACCGAGGAGCTGCTCGCCGCGCGGCGCATTGACGGCGCGCACCAGTACTTCACGCGCGCCTACGACTTCGGCTTTTCCAAGAGTGCGGCAGAGACGTTCCAGCACTGGCCGCACGACTCCGTGCTCACGGATGTCGTGACGGTGGTGCGCGCGTTCCGGCCGCAGGTGATCGTGTCGGTGTTCTCGGGCACGCCGCGCGACGGCCACGGGCATCACCAGGTGGCCGGCATCGTCTCGAAGGAGGCGTACGACGTGGCCGCGGACACGGTGCGCTTCCCGCGCGCGGCGACGGCGGGCTTCGGCGCATGGACGCCGCTCAAGTTCTATCGCACGCGGAGCTACTGGCAGGGACAGGGCGCCACATTCTTCTACGACGCGGGCGCGTACAGCCCTCTCCTGGGCGAGTCGTACGCGGAAATCGCGGCGCAGAGCCGGTCGCAGCACAAGTCGCAGGGCTTCGGCATGGTGCAGCGCAAGGGCTACATCGCGGGCTCGCTCGCACGTGAAGCGTCGCGCGTGAACGCGCCGGCCAACGCGAAGCAGGAGCAGTCACCGTTCGACGGCATCGACACCACGTGGAACCGGCTGAGCGCGGAAGTCACGACCGCGGATGAGCGCGCGGATGTGCAGGCGGCGCTGGCCGCGTCACGCGATGCGCAGCATACCCTCGACCTCTACAAGCCGGAGACGGGACTCGGCGCGCTGGAGCGCATGCGCGCGGCGCTGGCCGACCTCGCACTTCGCGAGGCCGCGGGCGGCAGCCCCAACATTGATGTCGTGACCTCCGTGCAGGACGGACTCCAGCGCGTGACGCGCGCGATCCTCCTCGCACGCGGTATCGCGATCGAAGCCGATGTGGATCGTGACGAGGTGGCGCAGGGTGATTCCGTACCGGTGAAGGTCACCGTGTACAACCGCGGCACCTTGCCGGTGAGCGCGGACCTCGGACCGCGGCTCGCCGCCGATCCCGAGATTCTCCCCGACAGCTCGCTGTCGATGACCATCTACGAGCATGGTGGCGCGCTCACCGAGCCCTGGTGGCTCACCGAGCCGCGCGCGGGCGACATGTTCACCGTCCCCGTGAACGGCGAGAGCGATGATGAGCGCGACGCGGAACTCCGTGTACCCGTGTCGCTCGACAGCGGCACGCTCGTGACACAGGTGCCCATCGTGCACGAGTACGGCGACCCGGTGCTCGGCGACGTGCGCCGTCCGCTGATGGTTGTGCCGCCCGTGGCGGTGACCCTGGATGACAACGTGGAGATCGCGCGCGCCGGCGAGCCGCTCACGCGTACCGTGCGCGTGCACCTGCGTTCGGCGCTCACCGCGCCGCGCACCGTGACCGTCTCGCTCGACCTGCCCCGCGGCCTGCGCGCGGATTCCGCGAGCCGCACCGTCACGCTTGGCCAGGGGGGCGCGGCCACCGTCACGTTCGCGGTGCGCGGCGCGCTCGCCGCCGGCGCACACGAGATCAGCGCCGTGGCGAAGAGCGGCGGCGCGACCTACACCACGGGATCCGTGTCCATCGAGTACCCGCACATCCGCCCGCGCAAGCTGTATCACGACGCGAGCATGTCGGTGCACGCGATCGACGTCGCGCTGCCGGCGAAACTCAACGTCGCCTACATCCCGGGCGTCGGCGACAACGTCGCCCCGATGCTGCCGCAACTGGGCATTCCGCTCACGGTGCTCGATCCGGCGAAGCTCTCGAGCACCGATCTCTCGCGCTTCACGACGATCGTCGTGGGCCCACGTGCGTATGAAGCGAATCCCACGCTTGGCGCGATGAACGCGCGGCTCTTCGACTGGGTGAAGCGCGGCGGCACGATGGTGGT
>JBOHTE010000432.1:0-2003 GCA_050733555.1 Gemmatimonadaceae bacterium
GGTTGCAACCATGCACCAACCTTGGGGATGAGGCAACCAGCGACCAGCGACCAGCGACCAGCGACCGTAGTTAAACCAGCGACCGTAGTTAATCACCAGCTACAAGCTGCGGCTCCCCGCGATACGCGGCCTGCAGCGTGTTGCCCAGCGCGCCGAAGACGTCGGAGCCCCAGCAGTACGCCTTGCCGTCGGTGGTCACGCCGCAGCTATGACGCTGGCCGGTGCTGACGCTCGCGAAGTGCAGATTGCCGAGCACCGCGCGCGGCGTGGTCGCAATGTCATCGCCGCCGCTGTACGGGCCAATCCCCAGTTGCAGATCGCTGTTGAGGCCCCAGCACCAGGCCGCTCCTCCCGCATCGATGGCGCAGGTAAACCGGCTCCCCGCGCTGATGCGCGTGAAGATGTGGGAACCGGTCACCTGCACCGGTGTCGGTGTCAGCGCCGCTCCGCTCGTTCCGTTGCCGAGCTGCCCCGAGCCGTTGGCGCCCCAGCACCATGCGTGGCCGTCGGTATCCAGCGCACACGAGTGATCCACGCCAGCGGGAATCGTGACGAGCGTGACACCGGGCGGCAGTGCAAGGCGCAGCGGCGCGGAGCTGCACGGGGTGGTGGTGTTCGGGCACTGCTCCGTCGTGGCGGCGCCGAGCTGCGCGAACTCGTTCGACCCCCAGCACCAGGCCGTGCCGCTCACGGTGATGCCGCACGTATGTGCGAACCCCGCGCTGAGCGACGCGAACCGCGTGGGCGTCCCTGAAATCTGATCGGGGACGACGGGGATTGGCGTCGTGCTGTTCACGAAACGACCATCGCCCAACTGGCCGGAGACGTCACTCCCCCAGCACCAGGCGCTGCCGTCGCTCGCGATGGCGCACGCATGCGCGCCGCCGGCCGTGATGCGCGTGAACGTGAGCGCGCTCGTCACCAGCTTGGGTGGCGCGCCCGTGCCGAGCAGGCCGTTCCCGAGCTGGCCGAAGTCGTTCTTTCCCCAGCACCAGGCGCGTCCGTCAACCGCAATGCCACAGGCCGCGCTGTCCCCGGCACTCACGGTGACGAACGCGAGGTCCGTCGCAAAGCGCTGCGGCGCGAGCGCACACGGTTTGTTGGTGACATGCGTCGTACCGGTGGTGTCGAGCTGCGAGCGCGTATCGCCAAAGCAGGTGGAATCCGCGCTGGCGCCGAGTTGTCCCTCGTCGTCCACCCCCCAGCAGTAGGCGCGCCCCCGGGTGATGAGCGCGCAGCTATAGTCGAGTCCCGCATCGATGGCGGGCGCGCCGCTCGCCGCGTCCGCGAGAAAAACCCGGGGCAACACGACCACGCTCGCGGACCCGCTCGATCCCTCGGCGCTCGCCGTCACGGTCGTGCTCCCGGCGCCGGAGGTGACGAGCATCGCTGTCGCCGGACCTGACGACGTGATCGCGCCAAGCGCGGCGTTGGAGCTCATCCAGTCGAACACCGCATCGGTGAGCGGCGCGCCAGTGGAACCGACGGCACTCGCGGTGAACAGGAGCGTGTCGCCGCTGACGAGGGTGTCCGGCGTGGGCGCGACCACGACCGACGCCACGGCCGCCACCGCGACGATTGTCGCCGACGCCGACTGATCACACGCCCTGGCGCGAATCACCACGTGACCCGGCGCCCGCAACTGCACGAGTCCGGTGCTGCTGACAGTCGCGATGGCGGTATCCGACGAAGTGAACGCCACCGGCACGTCGGACCGCGGGTTGCCCGTGCGTCCCGTGACGACGGCGGTCAACTGCACGGCATCGGCCGGCCGCGTCGGAATGCGAATCCGCACCGTATCCGTGGCCGGCGACACGGAGACCTGCATCACCGGATTGGTGACATCGCAGAGCGCACCTGGATCGGTCGGATCATCGCCACTGCACGCCGCAATGGCCGCGAGCGCGACGAGCCCGATCCAGTGAAGCGTGACACGCGTGACACGCATTGAGCTATCCCCCGGGGAAGTGACTGACAGCCAATCTGGGGGGAGGGGGTGACAG
>JBOHTE010000433.1:0-9136 GCA_050733555.1 Gemmatimonadaceae bacterium
CCATGGGGCTGCCCCTCTGCTCAATGGGCTGCCGCTGCCTGCAGGGTTGACAGTCACCGGCACCAGTTCAATGTTGTGATGAACGTCGTCACTGATATTCGTCACACGAGTCACTGGACGCGTCGCATGGGCCACATGATGCTCAACACGTATATGTGTACCAAAGCGATAGCCGTCTCGAAACGGCCGGATGGACTCATGCGACGCATGTAAACGGCAGAGATCGTTTCTCCGTACCAGTCCACCGGCCGCTCCCGCAGCGGCCGGTATTGTTTTTCCGGTCCGGTGCGGGGTGAACCTTTGGCGGCACGTGAGCGTTCATCACCGACTCACCCTCATGAAGAAGGAGCACACCATGGCGACCGCAATTGCACCCGACCAGTCCATTCTCGGCAAGGGCTACGTCCACCCCGATGCACTGGTCTCCACCGACTGGCTGGTGGCAAATCTCGACAATCCGTCCATCCGCATCATCGAAAGTGATGAGGACGTGCTCCTCTACGACATGGGGCACATTTCCAATGCCCAGAAAGTGGACTGGCACGCGGACCTGAACGATCCGCTGGTTCGCGATTACGTGAACCGTCAACAGTTCCAGGAGCTGCTGCGCAGCAAGGGAATCGACGACAACACCACCGTCATCTTCTACGGCGACAAGAACAACTGGTGGGCGACGTACGCGTTCTGGGTCTTCCAGCTCTTCGGCTTCACCAACGCCAAGGTGCTGGACGGTGGCCGCGTGAAGTGGGAGCAGGAGCACCGCGCGTTCGTCACCGACGTGCCGGCGTTTCCGCAGTCGAAGTACGTGGCGCCCGAGCGCGATGACGCGAAGATCCGCGCCTTCCGCGATGAGGCACTCCGGCAGTCGCAGGCGCACAAGCCCCTCATTGACGTTCGCTCACCCGAGGAATTCAGCGGCGCGCGCACGCACATGCCCGAGTATCCGCAGGAGGGCGTGCTGCGCGGCGGGCACATTCCCGGCGCGAAGAACGTTCCCTGGGGGAAGGCCGCGAATCCGGACGGCACGTTCAAGAGTTCGGAGCAGTTGCGCGCGATCTACGAAGGCGACGTGGGCCTCAGAAAGGGCGACGATGTGATCGCGTACTGCCGAATTGGCGAGCGGTCCTCGCACACCTGGTTCGTGCTCACCTATCTGCTGGGCTACGACCGGGTGCGCAACTACGATGGGAGCTGGACGGAATGGGGCAATTCGGTGCGATTGCCGGTGGAGCGGTGAAGCTCAGAGACGAGCACGCGGGAGCCGATGGGGCCGCGGCGCCATCGACTCCCGCGCCCAATCGCGTGGTGGCCACCTGGGTGGGCGATCACCGGTTCGACACCGGCCGTCCGGGAGGACCCACCGCACGAATTGATTCCGACACCGCCACAGGCCAGAGCCCGGTGGACGCGCTGCTCAGCGCGCTGGGCACGTGCACCGCGGTGGATGTCGTGGACATTCTGAAGAAGCGGCGCACGCCGGTGTCCGCGCTGCGGCTGGAGGTCATTGCGTGGCGCGTGGCCACCACGCCGCGCCGGCTCTCGAGCGTGCTGCTGCGCTATCACGTCACGGGCGAGGGCATCGAGCGCGATCAGGCACTGCGCGCGATCGAACTGGCCGTGACGAAGTACTGTTCCGTGCGCGACTCGCTGCGCGAGGACATCGAGGTGAAGTGGGAGCTGGAACTGGGATAGCCGCACGGCAGGTGCAAATGACGGTACGGGCAACGCAGGCTCCAAACATCATCTCGGCGGTGGGATCCACGCCGATCGTGCAGCTCACGAGAGTGGTGGAGCCGGAGATGGCGGACGTCTGGGTGAAGGTGGAAGGAATGAATCCGGGCGGGTCCATCAAGGATCGGACCGCGTTGGGCATGGTGCGCGACGCGGAGGAACGCGGCGTGCTCGTGCCCGGTGGTACGATTGTGGAGCCCACCTCGGGGAATACGGGCATCGGGCTCGCGCAGGTGGCCGCGGCGCACGGATATCATCTGGTGCTCTGCCTTCCGTCGCAGATGAGCGAGGAACGCAAACGCACGCTGCTGGCGTACGGCGCGGAGCTGGTCCTCACCGATCCGGAGCTGCGCATGATCGCAGCCATCGCCGAGGCGGAGCGCATTCGCGATGAGACCGGCGCGTGGATGCCGAATCAGTTTGCCAACCCCGCGAATCCGCGCATTCACTATGAAACCACCGGCCCCGAGCTGTGGGACCAGATGCACGGACGGATCAACGCGTTCGTGTACGGCTCCGGGACCGGCGGGACGATCAGCGGTGTGGGCCGGTTCCTCAAGGAGCGAGATCGGAACATCCAGGTGATCGCGGTCGAGCCCGCGCGCTCGCCCGTGCTGGGCGGCGGCCAGCGTGGCCAGCACAAGTTTCAGGGAATGGGCCCCGGCTTCATTCCCGACAATTTCGACTGGACCGTGGTGGACAGGGTGATTCCGGCGTGGGAGGAGGATGCCTTTCCGCTGGCGCGCCGCCTGGTGCGCGAGGAGGGATTGTTCGTGGGAATGTCGAGCGGCGCCATTGCCTGGGCGGCGCTGCAGGTTGCTCGCGAGCTGGGACCCGGCAAGCGTGTCGCGATGATCAGTCCGGACAGCGGTGCGCGCTATCTCTCAACGGCTCTCTTCGCGGACGGGGAGAATGACGCCGGCCACGAGGGCGGACTGTAGCGGGCGCACCCGGGTGCATCCGGGTGCATCCGGGCGCGAAGCGTTCCGACTACAGGCCGCTCACCGCGAACCCGGCAAAGCGCAGCTTCGCCATGACCTTGCGTCGCACCATGGCTGGCATGGGGTGCTCGTCGCGCGTGGCCGCCACCGCCTCGAGAAACTGTCGCTCGAAGTCGAAGTACGGATGACACTCGCGACACTCCGCGAGGTGACCGCGAATCGCATCCATGCGTTCGTCGGTCAGCTCGCCGTCGAGATAATCCCAGAGTTCTCGCAACACGCTCATGCAGTCCATAGCGTCTCGTCGTCCTGTGGAGGCTCACGTCAGGCCTCAAGCTGGGCGTGAACGCCGGGTTCGCGCGGAACGAGTCCGGCATCACGCGCATGGGTAATCAGCATCTCCTGCAGCAACCGTCGTCCGCGGAAGAGTCGGGAGCGGATCGTCCCGACCGGAACGACAAGAATAGCGGCTGCCTCTTCATATGACATCTCTTCCACGTCAACCAGTTGCACGGCAGATCGAAAGACGTCGGGGAGCCTGGCGATAGCCTGACGGATTGCTGGCCCGACGTCGAGGCGTGAAAAGAGATCGTCCTCGCCGGCCCGAATGAGCGGCGTGCTCATGCGGACAGCGACCAGTGTCTCGAGCTCGGCGTCGCTTCCCCCGTACTCCACCTTGTGGCCCTCGCGTTCGCGTGAGCGAAGGAAGACGTTGCGGCAGATCGTGAAGAGCCATTTCCGGCAATCGCTACCGGATTGGTAGGTGTGCCAGGAGCGATAGGCGCGCAGGAAGGTTTCCTGAACGACGTCATCAGCGTCCGCCGCGTTGCGGGTCATGGAGAGGGCAAACCGGAAGACGTCGTCGAGCCATGGAAGCGCCTCGCGTTCGAAACCGAGATTGTCCTTGCTGTCGGCTCTGCCACTGTCGCAGATAGGAGTCGCCATGGCACCAAGCCCCGTGGATGTGAAGAGGTTCCGGAAGATTCAAGCTTGAACGGACATCCCCAAAGACACCGCGGGTTTGGCGGTGTTCCACGGGGGGGGTGACGGATGAGCGTCTCGGGTCGCGTCAGACCAAAAGCCGAAAAAGGGACGGGATCGGCTCATGGCACAGCCGGCCCTCTGCAACGTGCACGTTTCCCCGCCCATGAGGTGCGTCTTCGCGATCAGCCTTGCGCCCCCGGCGGTCTCGCCGCATCCTCGCACCCGATACGCTGCTCCTGACACGCGGTATCAACGAACCCAGTCAACCCGGCCCATGCCCGAACTCGTCGAAAACCTCACCGCGTTTCCCGGGATCTCCGTTCAATACGATACCGCCACCAATCCATTCTTCCGGCCGATCGTGGTCGAGGCTCTCGACAAGATCAACTCCTGCGCCGCGGGGAAGCCGCTCCTCAAGAACATCGCCGCGGCAACGCCTGGATCCCGCGCTGATTTTCCGCAGGGAGTCAACGTGATGGTGATGCCCCAGCCGGTTTCCTTCGTCATGTCGGGGTACAAGCAGGCATGGGTGCCTGGGGGAGGGACGTCGAAGACGCTGGAGCCGTCTCCCGACCCGCGCCATGTCGGCGCCAATGGGTGTCCCTTTTACATCCTGGGAGGGAGCCTGAACGCGGCGAAGGACCCGGCGGCGTCCACCAACAAGCAGGGATCCGTGTGCAAGATGCTGTTTACGAACGTGCAGGTCGTCACCACCAACGGAGAGAAGACGCAACCCTACATCGTGCTTGCGCATGAGCTGATACACTCCTGGCACTGCCTGACCGGGATCAAAAAGGATGGCCCTGATGAGGAGGTGTGGACGACGGGAATCGGCAAGTTCGCGTCCGAGCCCCTGTCGGAGAACGTGATTCGTACGCAGCTCGGCGTGCAGCCGCGGACCATCTACTAGCGGGCTGTCCAGAGGAACATTCCGGCCAGGGCCATCTGCCTGATTCATCGGAGATGCTCGCGCGAACGGTCGGACATCGTCTTGCGACGCCGATCACCGGCAGACATACATTGTCCGCATCGTGCACGTCCTTCTCCTTGGCAGCGCCGCGGGCGGCGGATTCCCCCAGTGGAATTGCTGGTGTCCCACCTGCCGCGCGGCCCGCGATACGCCCGCGCGTGCGCACCCGCGTACGCAATCCTCGATGGCCGTGAGCGCCGACGGAACGCACTGGTTCCTCTGCAACGCGTCCCCTGATGTGCGCGAACAGCTCACGCGACTTCCGCCAGCGCCGGTGACCCGCACGCGCCACGTGCCGATTGACGGAATTGTCGTTACCGATGCAGAGCTGGATCACACACTCGGCGTCGCGCTGCTGCGCGAGGGACGGGATCTGCATCTCTACGCCACCGCCGCGGTCGTGGACACGCTCGAGCACGACTCCCGCGTCCTGCCAGTGACGCGCGCCTTCGCCCGAGTGGACGTCACCACGCTCCGGCTCGGCGAACCGGCCGCGCTCGCCAACCGCGACGGTTCCACGAGCGGCCTCCAGGTGGAAGCGTTCGCCGTCGCGGGCGATCCGCCGCGCTTCGCGTCGAACGACATGGAGGGACACACCGTGGGACTCATCATTGTCGAAGCGGCCAGCGGCGCGCGGTGCGCGTTCGTCCCCGGGTGCGGCGCGCTGGACGAAGCGCTGCTCCGTCGCCTCGCACGGTGTGATCTGGTGTTGCTCGATGGTACCTTCTGGAGTGACGACGAGCTGATTCAGCTCGGCATTGGCGACCGCGGTGCGCGCGCCATGGGGCATCTTCCGATTTCCGGGGTAAACGGCAGCCTCGAGCGCTACGGTCAGCTCCCGGTGCGGCACAAGGTGTACACGCACATCAACAACACCAACCCCGTGCTGCTCGCCGACTCTCCGGAGCGTCGTGCCGTGACGGCGGCAGGCGTGACGGTTGGCGATGACGGCGACGGCTGGCAACTGTGAACGATGCGCCTCGAGACTGGACGAAGGGAGTCAACATGACCGTGACGAGCGACATGCGACCGGTGCTCTGGCGCCTCGCCCGGGTGGAGTTCGACCCGGTGCGGGAGAAGCAGGTGCTGCTGTATCCGGAGGGCGCGATCCTGCTCAACGAGACGGCCGCCGAGATTCTCTCCCTGTGTGACGGAGCGCGCACGGTGGACGACATCGCACGGACGCTGGGCGAGAAGTACGCCGCGGACGTATCAGCCGATGTCCGCGAATATCTGGCGCGGCTCTCCGATCGGGAGCTGGTGCGGAACGCCGCCGGCGCAGCGCACCCGCCTGGGGCAGCCCATGGGGCAGCCCCAGGGGCTGCCCCTGAGGCCCCTGAGGCGCCTGAAACACGGGCCGAGGAGACCTAATGCGGTTTCCCGCACTCGCTGTGGCGTTGGCGACGCTCACGGCGCCAGGCGTACGTGCACAGCAAGTCCGGAACGTGCCGGCGACGGCGAGCGCCGCAGCCGGCGAGCGGAGCATCCTCGAGCGGGTCATCCGCAAGGAAGTGCTCCCCAACGGGCTCGAGGTCATCGTGATTGAAAACCACGGTGTCCCGCTGGCCACCGTGGAGATCGACGTCCGCAACGGCTCGTTCACGCAGACGCCGGATTATGCCGGGCTCGCGCACATGTACGAGCACATGTTCTTCAAGGCGGACTCCGATTATCCGGAGCCCGACGCGTTCGTGCAGCGCGCCTCCGAACTCGGTGCCGTGTTCAACGGGAGCACACGGGAAGAGGTCGTGAACTACTACCTCACCCTGCCCACCGACAGTCTGGAACCGGGTCTCAAGCTGCTGCAGTCCGCCTTCCGCGCGCCGCTCTTCCGGGCCGACGAGCTGGAGCGCGAACGCGCGGTGGTGATCGGCGAATACGACCGGCAGGAATCCAGTCCGTTCTTCCGCTTCACCGACGAGATGAATCATCACCTCTGGCGCTCGCAGTACTCGCGCAAGAACGTCATCGGATCGCGCGAGGTGGTGAGTACGGTGACACCCGACAAGATGCGCGAGATCCAGAAGCGGTACTACATCCCCAACAACGCCGCGCTCATCATTGCGGGCGATGTGCAGCCCGAGCGTGCCTTCGCCCTCGCCCAGCGGATCTTCGGCAGCATTCCGCGCGGCGCCGATCCGTTCGCTTCCGATCCGATCCCCGACGTGCCACCGCTGCCGGCGGACGACGCGGTGATCGTCGAGGCGCCCGTGAGCACCGTCGTCGTCATGGAACAGTGGCTCGGTCCGAGTGTGGGGAAGGACCCGCAGTCCACGTATGCCGCCGACGTGTTCTCGGACGTGATGAACGCGGACGGCTCGGCGCTCCAGAAGCGTCTCGTGGACAGCGGGCTCTTTCACTCCGTGGTGGTGAACTACTACACGCTCAATCACACCGGTCCGATCACCATCAGCGGCGAGACGACGCCCGCCAAGCTGCGCGAGGCGCTCGTCGCGCTGAATCAGGAGATCGCGAAATTCGCTGAGCCCGGCTACTTCAGCGCCGCCGAACTCCTGCCGCAGAAGCAGCAGCGCGCGGTCGGCACCGCGCTCGGGCTCGAGCGCGCATCAGGATTTGCGCATGAGCTGGGCTTCTGGTGGGCCGCGGCCGGCCTGGATTACTACATGGGATACGTGGACAACATGGCGCGCCAGACCCCGGCGGAGCTGCGTGCCTACGTCAGCAAGTACATCGTCGGCAAGCCCCACGTCACGGGCGTGCTGCTCTCCCCTGAAGCACGTCAGCAACTGCATCTCACTGAGGAGGATCTGCTTCACCCCAAGGTTGCCTCTGCCGGGAGCTCCCCATGATGCGCGCCGCGCTCCTGCTCCCGCTGGCGATGTTGTTCCCGGGCGCCAACGCGCATCCGCGGTCTCCCGCAGGCGCCGGGCCGCAGACCCGGGAGCTGCTCCCCGACAGCATGACGTCCAGCTTCACTGTCTCCGGCGTGAATGTCATTGTCCGCCGCAATACGGCAACCGATGTCGTTGCGGCCAACCTGTATCTCCTCGGCGGCACGCGGCAGGCAACGGATTCCACCGTGGGCGTGGAGCCCATGCTGCTCTGGGTGTCGGAGCAGGGCACCTCGCACTACTCGCGCGACGCGCTGCGCCGCAAGACCGCCGATCTCGGGAGCACCATCGTCGTCGAGCCACGGCACGACTGGACCATGTTCGGTTTCCGCGGCATTCGCGAGACGTTCGACAGCACGTGGATGCTGCTCAGCGATCGCCTCATGCACGGTACGACGGACTCCACCGCCGTGGAGCTGGTGCGCTCGCAGGTCCTGAGTGCCGTGGAGCAACGCCGCGATTCGCCCGACGACTACGTGGAGTACCTGGCGGACAGCGTGGCGTATGCCGGACATCCCTATGCGCTCGAGCCAGCCGGCACCGAGCTGTCGATCGCGCGCATCACACCGGCGGAGCTGCGGCGCTATCGCGCGACGCAACTCGTCACGTCGCGCATGCTGCTGGTGGTCGTCGGCAACGTGGACCGCGCCAGCGTGGAGCGCCTGGTGAGCCGCACGATTGGGCAGCTTCCGCGCGGCAACTACGCGTGGATGCCGCCACCCGCGCTGGGCGATCGTCCACCCACTGCGGACCTGGTGGAGCGCGAGCTGCCCACGAATTACATCCTGGGCTACTTCACCGGGCCGGCGGCGGCAGAGCCCGACTATCAGGCGCTGCGCGTGGCCTGCGCCGTGCTGGGCGGCCGCATGTTCACCGAGATCCGCTCGCGGCGCAATCTCACCTACGCCGTCGAGGCGCCCTTCGTGGAGCGCGACATCTCGGCGGGCGGCCTTTACGTGACCACGGTCTACCCCGATTCGGTGCTCGATCTCATGCACGGCGAAATCGCCGATCTGCAATCGGGACTCATTGACCCGGATAATCTGCGCGTGGTCGTCTCGCAGTTCATCACGGAATACTTCCTGAATACCGAGACGAACGCCGAGCAGGCGAACTTCCTGGCCCGGGCACAGCTCTACCAGGGCGACTGGCACGCGGCGGACCGGTTCGAGGCTGAGCTGCGCACGGTGACCCCGCAGGAGGTTCGCGCCGCCGCGCGCCGCTACATGCGGAACATTCGCTTCGCGTACATCGGCGACACCTCGAAAGTCTCACGGAGCCTCATCACGTCGTTCTGACGGCTGCAGCCTCACTGCACACGGGGGGAGAGGATAACCGCCGAATCACGAGAGTTGGAGCAGGCGTGGTACGCACCGCGGCTCCTCCGCGGAGCGGCGTTCGTCGTCATTGCAGTGTGCTACGCCGTCACCTTTGCTGTGGGGATGCTTGCGATTGCACGTCGCCCCGACCGTTTTGCGACACCGCTCACGGCCATCGTGGATGCGGCGGCCCTTGTCTTTCTCATTGGCCTGCCGGGACGGCGACTGCGGCGTGACTACGCGCGCACGCGAGAGCGGCCGGAAGACACGCGGCCGCTCATCGCGCGCATCGTGGCATCGTCACCCCGGGATCCGGTCTATGTCTATGCGACCGGAGTC
>JBOHTE010000434.1:0-3793 GCA_050733555.1 Gemmatimonadaceae bacterium
CGGACCCGCTTCACCGAGGGTCCGCGGCGCTCCCCCACGCCGGAGCCTGCCAAGACGGAGCAACCCGCGACCATCGACCCGCGACCAACGACCACCGACCATACCGCAATCAGTTGCCGGATCGCGCCGCGGTCCACGTCCCGTTGAACGGATACGTCTGATCGCCCTGCATGACCGTGCAGCTCACATCGCCCGCGATGGTGTTTGCGGGAGACCCGCTGATCGCGCCGCTGTAGTGGCAGCCGCTGTTCGCGTACGTCAGCGTGTTCCCCGTGATCTGTCCGTCGCTGATCTGACCATCCACCGTGGTCGCCGTCGTATCGCTGGGGAGGTTGCAGTGTCCCGTGGAGCCCTTCACTTCGCCAGTGAACGTCGCGCCACTCTGCGTGATACTCGCCGGACCAGCCGCCTCGCAGGTCATCACCAGCGCGGCGTTGCTCACCGTGACCGTGATCTGCCAGGCGCCGGCAATATCGGGCGGCGGATCCGGCGCGGTGCTGCCATCACCGCCGCATGCCGCCGCCGCCATGCACATCACGACGGCTCCATATCGAGCCACACATCGCGCGTAGGCTTGCATTTGGGCATCTCCCGCGAAGGACCACATTCCAGCGACAGCGACATCACGTGGCGGATCGCTTGTGCGCGTTTCCAGAGACCCGCACACGCGGAAAAGGTTTCACCACGTGGCGGCCTCAGGCGGCCATGTCATTCCGTCATTATTTCCGAGCGTCCTTCCATCGCCCGCTTCTGCAACAACATGACCAGCGGAACGGAGATGACGAAAAGCAGGGTGATGAGCTGGAAGACGTGATTGTACGCCAGCACGGTGGCCTGGCGGATCACGCGGGTATTCAGCAGGTCGAGCGCGCGCGCGCGCGCCGTGCCGGCATCCAGTCCGAGCTGCTGCATGGCCGCTGTGGTGGAGCGCAGCACGCCGTTCGCGATGAGCTCGCGCTGATTCAGTTGCGCGGCCAGCACATCATGATAGCGCGACGTGGATGACGTGAGCACCGTCGCCGCGGCCGCAATGCCCACGCTGCCGAACACCTGCCGGACGACGTTATAGAGACCCGTCGCGGCGGTCATCTTTGCCCGGTCGATCGTCGCGAGCGCGGCCGTGCTGAGCGCCACGAAAATCAGACTGAAGCCCACGCCCTGCCACACCTGTGGAATGAAGATGTCCCAGAAGCCCGTCTGGGTGGTGAGCGCGCTGAGCTCCCAGAACGAGTAGCCGCTGATGATGAGGCCCGCGCCCACGAGAACCCGCGGTCCGATCTGATTGTAGAAGCGACCGGCGATCGGCATGATCACCGCCATGGCCAGGCTGCGCGGCATGAGCGCAAGGCCCGACGTCATGGCGGGGTAGCCGAGCAGCTCCTGCAGGAAGAGCGGCAACAGGAAGAGACTCCCGTACAATCCCATGCCGAGCACACCGCCAATGGACGTGGCTGATGAGAACGACTTGTTCTTCAGGATGCGGAGATCCACCGCGGGGTGTCGCGTGGCCAGCTCGCGCCAGATGAAGAACACGATCCCCAGCACCGAAATCGCGGCGAGCGAGATGATGAACGATGAGTCCCACCAGCTGTCCTGCTGACCTTCCTCGAGCATGAGCTGCAGCGCGCCCAGGCCGATCGTCATGAGCGCGAGCCCCAGCCAGTCGATCACGCTGCGTTCGCGCACGAGATAGGGCGGATCCTGAATGACACGGCTCACGAGAAAGAGATTCAGAATCCCGATGGGCACGTTGATGTAGAAGATCCATGGCCACGAATACGTATCGGTGAGCCAGCCGCCCAGCGTCGGACCAAATGCGGGCGCGAGCACGACGCCCATGCCATACACGCCCATGGCGAGCCCCTGCTCCTCGGTGGGGAAGCTCTCGCGCAGGATTGCCTGGGACACCGTGATCAGCACGCCGCCGCCGAGCCCCTGGATCACGCGAAAGACGATGATCAGCGGGAGCGTACGCACGACGCCGCACGCCATGGAGGCCAGCGTGAAGGCGACCACGCTCGCCATGTACATGTTCTTGCGACCATAGCGCGAGCTGAGCATGGCGATGATCGGCATGATGATCACGTTGGCCAGGATGTAGGCTGTGATCACCCACGTGATCTGCTAAATGGTGGCGCCGAGCGTACCGCTCATGTCGGGCAGCGCGACGTTCACGATGCTCGAATCGAGCACCGCCATGACCGTGCCGGTCATCACCGTGCCGGCAATGAGCCATTTGCGCGGGTCCCCGTCGGACGGGGCAAGCGTCGTCGTCACGTGAGTTGCTCCACTACATTCTTCATATCCGGCGGAGGCGAGGGTCGCAAGATGAAATGGTCATGGAAGCTCGGGCGGTTCGCGGGCATCGATGTACGCGTGCATGCAACGTTCCTGCTGCTCGTGGCGTGGGTCGCCTGGATCGGGTATCGGAATGGCGGCGGGGCGGCAGGCGCGGTTGCCGAGGTGATCTTCATCCTGCTGGTCTTTCTCTCGGTCGTGCTGCACGAGTATGGGCACGCGCTCACGGCGCGCCGCTTCGGCGTCTCGACGCGAGAGATCACGCTGCTGCCCATTGGCGGCGTGGCGCAGCTCGAGCGCATGCCGCGGGACCCGAAGCAGGAGCTGCTCATCGCGCTGGCGGGGCCAGCGGTGACGGTGGCGATTGCGGTGATCCTCTGGATCGTGATGGCGGCTCTGCACATGCCGGCGAATGTGAACGCGCTCGTGGAGGAGCACGCGCCGCTGCTGTCGCGTCTGATGTGGGTGAACGTCTGGCTCTTTCTCTTCAACGTGCTTCCCGCGTTCCCCATGGACGGCGGACGCGTGCTGCGCGCCGGGCTCGCCATGCGCGTGGGCTACGGGCGCGCGACCGGGATCGCGGCGGAAGTCGGCAAGGGATTCGCCCTGCTCTTCGGCATCCTCGGCCTGTTCAGCAACCCGTTTCTCGTGCTGATCGCGCTGTTCGTGTGGCTGGGCGCGGCGGGCGAGGCCGCGATGGTGCAGACGCAATCGGCATTCGCCGGCGTGCCCGTGGAGCGCGTGATGATCCGCGACATCCAGACGCTGGCCCCAACCGATCCGCTCTCGCGCGCGGTGGGCGCGGTGCTGGGAGGATTCCAGCAGGATTTTCCCGTCGTGGATGGGAACGGGGTGGTGGGCGTGCTCACGCGGAACGGGATGGTGAAGGGGCTGTCCGAGCATGGCCCCAACTCACTGGTCGCCGACAGCATGCAGCGTGAGTTCGAGACCACATCCCCGGCGGAGCCGCTCGACGACGCCTTCGCGCGGCTGCAGGCGTGCCGCTGTCGTACCCTGCCGGTGATCGATCGTGGCCGCCTCGTGGGTGTGCTGACGGCGGAGAACGTGGGGGAGTTCGTGATGATCCGGAACGTGGTGCGTGAAGGTCAGGGGTGAGACGCTGGTGATCTTCGGTCACATCCGCTGATACCGGCGTTACGACGTTCGGGCGGCTTCTTCGGACGGCACGCGATGGCGCGCGCGTCCAAACAGAGTGTCCAGGCTATAGAAGCCGCCGCCGAACGCGGCGAAGAACAGGAACGAGAAGCAGAAGACCACCGGCAGTTCACCGTGGTTCTGAATGGTCCAGAAACCGTGCGGCGCGTGCACCAGGAAATAGGCCGCGGCCATTTCGCCGGACATGATGAACGCCGCGACTCTGGTGAACAGCCCGAACAGCACGAATGGCGCGACGAACGTCTCGATCACGCCGGCCAGGCCAAAGAGCGAATGGAGTGGCGCCGGTCCACCGTGGGGGCCGAATCCCCCGAAGGCG
>JBOHTE010000435.1:0-1469 GCA_050733555.1 Gemmatimonadaceae bacterium
GTCCTGCAGGTGCGCGATCATGAAGTGCGTCATGTCGAGCGCCGACATGGATCCGGAGCCAGCGGGCCGGAAGCCGCCCACGTACTCGAAGGGCTTGGCGGTGTAGACGCCGTTCTCATACACCGAAGCGGTCACGAGACCCGCTCGGATGTCGGCCGGAACCGGCTCCTGGAACGTGGAGTGGTGCATGTCGAGCGGCTCGAGAATGTTACGCCGGATGTACTCGTTGAACGGCACGCCGCTCACGTTCTGCACGATCAGTCCGGCGAGCGCCGCCCCGTAGTTGGAGTAGGAGGACAGCACGCCGGGCGGCCGCACGCGCGCCGGCATGTGCTCGCGGAGTGTCTCGTCGATGGATTTGACCTGTGACGAATCGCTGGTGATCAGATAGCCGAGGGCACCGTCCTCGAAGCCGGGCGAATGCGTCATCAGATTCCTGAGCGTGATGGGCTTGGCGTACGTCGCCGGAATCTTGAAGTCCTTCAGATAGGTACTGACGTCGGCATCGAGGTTCAGCTTCCCCTGCTGGACGAGCTGCATCACGGCGGTCCAGGTGAACAACTTCGATGTGGAGCCAATCCGGAAAAGACTCGTGGCGGGATCAATCGGCGTTCGCTTCGCGAGATCGGCGTATCCGTAGCCGCGGGAGAACAGCACGCGTCCATCCTTGACCACCGCGACGACGGCGCCGCGGACGTGCAGTTGACCGACGAACTGGTTGAATGCCCCATCGAGAAAGGCGCCGAGTGCCGCGGTGTCACCGAGTGCCGCGTACGGGGCGCTGGCGGGAGCAGGCGCCTGGCTGGGCGCAGCGGCGGGACGGGGCGGCTGGACAGGCCCCTGGGCGGCGGCGGAAGCGACGGTGAGCACGCAGGCGGGCACGGCGAGCACGAGCCGGCGCGCGACGGTTCGGCGGGGATCGGTCATGAGCCTTCACTCTGGGGCCAGGGAGATGTAGACCAACGTGCGGTATACACTATCGGTATACCGCAATCCCGCAAGATGCACCGTCGGCTCAGGGGCGCGCCACACCGACCCAGCTCCCGCGCTCGCCGTACTGCCAGATCACGCGCGCGAGCCTGGCGGCGGCGTTGCCCCAGTTGGTTTCCACCGCGATCTGCGCCGCATCGGGGTCGCCGCGGGCAATGCTCCGGGCAATGACCTCGTGCTCCTGGAGTGACGTCGACAGTTCATCGAGCAGCACGCTCACATAGAGGCGCGCATAGCGTTCGCACTGCGGCTTGACAGCGCGGTGGAGCGTGAGCAGTCGCGGTCCCGCCACCGCCTCCACGTACGCCTGGTGAAAGCGCAGGTCGAGATCGAAGAAGTGCGCAGCCGCGGCGCGGGCGGGCGACTGCGCGGCGAGCTCGCCATTCAGCTCGCGCATTCGAGCGGCGAGCGCCCGGCGCCGCGCCGGCGGCAGCGCGGCGGCGATGCGCGCGGCGAGTCCCTCGAGATGCCCGACGATC
>JBOHTE010000436.1:0-2001 GCA_050733555.1 Gemmatimonadaceae bacterium
TCGACTCTGACCCTTTTGATCCCTTTTGCAACCCAACCCTCACGGAGCCGACGCGCCCTGCTGCTGCGCCGCCGCGAGCGACTGCTTCGTCCAGATCACGATGCTCCCGCACGTGCTGGACGCGCCGCGGAATTCCGGCGGCGTTTCCAGTGAGCCGGCGTACACCTCCACCCCAGAGATCTCTCCGGGCGATACGAGATCATCTATGATCGAGGCCGCGTCGGATTCGCGGATCAGCACACCGTCAATGAATATCTGCGGCTGGCAGCTCTGGTCGCGGTTGGAGACGATCTCGTAGCCGAGCCCGCCGGTTGGATACACCAGGAATCCCGGCGCCATGCGCAGCAGATCGGTGAACGTGAGCGCATTGCGCTTTTCGATATCCGCGCGCGTGAGGAAGTAGCCCAGCCCCGCCTTCTGCCGATCCAGAAATCCGGTGTTGTCGCGTACGCGCGCCGACTTCTTGCCATACACGGTCACCGCATCGAGCACGTCGGCACGCTCCGCCATCGACACGCTCACCGGCGCGGCACGTCCGCTGGCGAGATCCACCGTCATGCGCGTCGCCACGAAGCCGACATGACGCGCTTCGAGCGTCTGCGTTCCCGCCGGCAGCCCGGTGAGGGTAAAGGCTCCCGCCGTATCCGAGTTCGCGGACGCGGCACTTCCCCAGACGTGCAGTTGCGCACCGGCAATGGGGCGGCCTTCCGCATCCCGCACGACACCCGCGACGCGCGCCGTGCCGCTGCGGGGCGCACCGCCCAGCGGACCCGCGCTCACTCCCGTGCCGACGACGGCCGCAGAGCCCGTGGGCACGCCAAAATCCACGTGCAGGATGCCGCGTGCGGGCACCGTGACGTTCGCGTACCCGCTCGAGTTCCGTCCCGATTCGGCCTTTGCCGCGATGGCCGACGCGGACGGAATGCCACACAGCGCATACCAGCCGCTGCTGTCCGTCTGGACCGGCACGCGCCGCCGCACCGTGCGCACGACGTGCGTGTCCATGATCAGCTCGACCCACGTGGCGATGACCGTGCCGTCCGCGATGGGTGCGCCGGAGTCGGCATCGCGCACGAATCCGATCAGTGCGCCCGTTGAATCTCCTGGCGGCACGGGAGGACAGAGCCGCGCGCGCACGGCTGCACCACCGGGGACGCCGAGCGCGACCTGCTGATCGGGACCGCTCGTCACCTGGATCGTACGCGGCTGCAGGGACAGGCCGAGTGAATCGAGAACGGGGTGCATGAACCCGACGAGGTACTGACCGGCCGGCACGGCGGCGAGGTGAAAGGCGCCGGTCCGATCCGTCTGCGCGCTCAGCACCTGCCCGCTCGCGCCCTGTCCGACGAACTGCACGAGCGCGCCCGCCAGCGGATGTCCACTCAGGCTGTCAAAGACCGTCCCCGACACGGTCGCGCCCGTCGTATCATGCCCGGACGCGCCCGGTGTCGCCTGCGCTCCCAGGCGCGCAGCCGCGAGCGTGATCACTGCAAGGCTCGCCGTCAACGCGAGCAGCGCACGTCGTGATGGCCAGAAGAACGTCGCAATGCGTGGCACCGTTGCCTCGCTGATGAATTGATCGCCTACGGTTCACGCCGCGACACCATGGTCGCGACCCGACCTTGTAGCTGCCTCGGCGTATTCCTGTTCCGCGGCGCCAGTACCCAATTTCCCATTTCCGCTGTCAGGATGGAGAATGCATGTGGAGAGGGGATGGACTTCTTCCCGATTCCCCATGAAATCGGGGTGAGGGTCGGCCGGGGGCGGAGTGCCTCACCCATTCCCCATTACCGATTCCTGATTCCCCTTCACGTTCCCATCCTCGTCGTACGCTCCAACCCACTTGAAGAAGACCACCGACAGCACGCCAATGAAGATCAGTCCGCCCGGAATCCACATGATGAGTCCGCCCAGCCGCTGGTCCTGGATGGGCGAGAGATCCATCACGCGTGGCGCACTCGCATACAAGGGATAGAGCAGTGTGTCCGCGTACGTGATGAT
>JBOHTE010000437.1:0-3169 GCA_050733555.1 Gemmatimonadaceae bacterium
ATCAGATCCATCTCGCGCGCCGGTATGCGCGCGACGGCGGTGAGGCCATGCGCTACGGCGCCGACGAGGCCCGCCTGCTCGTCAAGCTGGGCCGCTTCGCGGACGCGCGCGTGCTGGCCGAATCGCTCGTGGCGTCGCGCCCGAATCCCACGCCGCGCGAAGCGCTCGCGCTGAGCGGCCTCGCCGAGCTCACCGGACACATCGAACGCGCCGCGGCGCTGGGGCGCCAGTCCGCGGCGGCCGCGGACATGAACGCCATGACGGGCGACGTCGTGGCGCCGCTGCCGCCCACGGCGGCCGGGCTCGCGCTCTACGCATTCGCGGCCAGCGGCGCCTACAGCGACAGCGTGCGCCAGCTCGAACATCAGGTGGACACGCTCATCGTGCGCTGGTCGCCCCCGCAGCAGCGTGCCGTGATGAGCGAGCTGCTGCGCGATTGGGCCGCCGTGATAGCCTTCCCCGCACTGGGTCGCAGCAACGTGCACCGCGAGCACGCCGGCGGCGACATTCAACTGGAGATGCAGTACATGCTGGCGCGCGGCAACATGGCCGGCGTGCGCCAGCGATTCGATTCGCTTGCGCGGCGGCGCCAGTTCGATGTGCCGGGCGACGTCGCGATCGACGTGGCGTTTCAGGAAGCATGGCTGCGGTTGATGACCAGGGACACGTCAGCCGCCGTGCAGCGACTGGACGTCTCGCTGGGCGCACTGGCGACGCTCGGACCCGAGCTCGCGAGCGACCCCGCGCAGTCGGCCGGCCTGGTGCGTGCGATGATGCTGCGCGCCGAGCTGGCCGCGCAGCACGGCGACCGCGTGAATGCCGCGCGCTGGGCCACGCCCGTCGTCGCGCTCTGGCAGGATGCCGACCCCGCGCTGCAAGGCGTCGTCGCCCGAATGCGCGGGCTTTCGGGCCAGTGACCCCACTCTGATGCAGCATCGCGGTTCCACTCTGACGCGGAGGAGATCGTGAAGCACATTGGCCGGCGATACGTCCCCGGCACGCGGCGTCTGCGTGCCGGTCTGATCCTGTGCGGAGCCATTGCGATGCTGGGCGGATGCAGGAAGCAGCACGTGCGGACAGCGGGCCCTCCTCCGGCAACGAAGATTTCAATACCGGATTCGCTCCGGAAGGTGATTCTTGCCGCCGCGGCCAACACGTACTTCGATTCATCGTCCGGTCATGCGGGCACGATCACACTGCCCGGCCACAGGTCATCCACCACGATCGCGCCGGACAGCGGCGGGCGGGATCTCTCGCGCGATTCGCTCGCGCATGGCGCGGTGGTCGCCCGCATTTCGAGCCAGGAGCCATTCCGGCCGCTGGGCATCGATCGAGGGCATACGTTCGTCTGGATGGACAGTGTGAGCGGGGGCCGGACGCTGATGGTTCCCGAGACCGCCAACCACGACGTATACGAAATGGCCACGGCGCTCGGTTCGCACGTCATCTCCGAGTCCGTGCCGTCGTCTGCACACTGGTTTGCGGATACGATGAGCGTTCCGGGAGACGCTCCTACGCTGTACTACTACTTCAACTCGCGCTGCAACAACACCTGCTGTATCAGTCCCGCACCGTCGCAAATCGATTTCGCGCGTGTGGACTCCGCGTTCAAGGCGATGCTGGGGCCGTGAGCGTGCGGCGCGGCCGGTAGCACGCGGGAGGCAGCGCGCGGCTGGTAGTACGCAGGAGCACGTGCTCCGGCTGACCTCGCTGTCTCTTGCATCTTCGGTATTTGTTCGGTATCATCGTCCCCCCGCCTCATGGGGCTCACGATGCCGAAGCACACACAACCACCTGTCCTCTTCTCCGCATCAGTTCAGCGATCGCTGCGCTCGCTTCCCGTCATCGGCGAGCAACGCGACATCACGTACTATGCCGCGCCGGCCCGGAGCATCCTCAACAATCCGGATGTCACCGGAATGGAGGGGTTCTGGTCCATCAATCCCTACATCGGCTGCGCCTTCGGGTGCGCGTACTGCTACGCGCGCTACGCGCACCGGTATGTGATGGAGCGCGCGGCGGCGGATGACCGGCTGGCTGGCCGGGCGGAGCACGACGCCGGCCGTGTGCCGCCGTGGCTCGCCTTCGAGCGGCACATCTTCGTCAAGCGCAACGCGGCCCGGCTGCTCGCCCAGGCGCTGCGCCAGGGGAGCGAGCGGCATCTCGCGCTCGTGCACGGCGACGGCATGGTGATCGGCACGGCCACGGACCCGTACCAGCCCGCCGAGCGGCGCTACGGCGTGACGCGCGCGCTGCTGGAGGTGCTCGTGGAGCATGCCGGGCTGCGCGTCACGATCATCACGAAGAGCCCGCTCGTCACGCGCGACGTCGACCTGCTCGCGCGCATCGCGCGGAATTCGTCGCTTTCCGTACATATTTCGCTCATCACGCTCGATCGCGCGCTGGCCCGCCGCCTCGAGCCGCGCGCGCCCACGCCCGAGGCGCGGCTGCGCGCCGTCCGCCGGCTGCACGAGGCGGGCATCGATGTCGTCGTCAACTGCATGCCCGTGCTGCCGGGCATCACCGACCACCCGCGCGATCTCGCCGCGCTCGTACAGCGCGCGGTGGAGGCGGGCGCGGCGGATGTGGCGACGGATGTGCTGCGCCTGCAGCACGAAGCGCGCAAGCGCTATCTCCCGTTCATCGCGCGGGAATTTCCCGAGCTGGCCGGCCGCTACGCGCGGACGTACGCGCAGGCGTCCGTGCCCGGCGAGTCGTACCGGCAGGGACTGTCCGCGCTCATGGAGCGGCTGCGCCGCGCGCACGGCCTCCACCGCCGCCGCTATGGGGAGCGCGAGACCGGTGCGGGCGCGCCACCCGGTGCCGCGAGCGCCTCGCTCGCGGGTATCCAGCTCGTTCTCCCGCTCTGATCCTCTCTCTGACCCCGCATGTCCACGCCCGCGGCCGCACTGTCGTCGCTCCGGAGCCACCTCGCGGTCATCACGAACGCGAAACCCGATGTTCCGCCGGGGCTCGTCACGGGAATCACGGCGCTCGATGCCGCGCTCGGCGCGCGCGGCGTGCCGCGCGGGCGGCTCACCGAAGTCGCCGGCGCGCGCGGGAGCGGAAAGACGACGCTGCTGCGGCGGCTCGTGATGGAGACCATCGCGCGCGGGCACGCCGTGGCCTACGTGGATGCCGCGCGCACGCTCGCGCCGCGCGACTGGGC
>JBOHTE010000438.1:0-12530 GCA_050733555.1 Gemmatimonadaceae bacterium
GAGCAGGTGAGTCGTATCCGGACGGGGTTGCTGCCCGGGTTCGCGACCTTCGAAGCCAAGGGAAAGGAAGCCGGGCTCGATCTGGGCGTGCATTTCGGCTTCGCGCCACAGATCAACAGCAACAGCCTGCACGACAACTTTGGCGCCCAGATCGATTTCCGTCAGATGTACCTGACCGTTGGCGGCTCCTGGGGCCAGATTCTCGCCGGCCGTGAGATCGGGCTGTACGAGCGGCAGAACATCCTCACCGACATGACGCTCTTTGGCACGGGAGCCAGCGGCGGTGGACTGGGTGCCGGTGGGACGACGCTGGGACGCATTGGCTTCGGCTACATCTATCCCAACTTCAACGCACAGATCACGTACAGCACGCCGGCCGGCAAGCCTGCGCAGCTGTCCATTGGTCTGTTCGATCCGAGCGTGGTCTGCGGCCCGAATCCGTGCGGCAGCGCCAGCGATGCATCCTACCAGGGGACCAAGACGCCGCGGGTCGAAGCCGAAGCCACCTGGTCGGGTACCATGGGCACCGCCGCCGAGGGCGCGAGCGCGAACAAGATCATGCTCTGGGTCAACGGCATGGTGCAGAACACCAAGCAGTCGGTCTCACCAGATGTCAGCCCGAATCCCGGCATCACCTCGACAGGCGCCGGCGGCGGCATCAAGCTCGACGTGTCCGGCTTCTCCCTCATGGGGTCCGGCTACGTCGGCGACGGTGTCGGCACCACGCTCATGTTCGGGCAGCTGGACGGCAGCGCCCTGGATTCTGATTTCAACAAGCGCAAGTCGTACGGCTATATCGGACAGATCACGTTCACGCCGGCGGCGAGCAAGTGGACGGTGGGTGCGAGTTACGGATCCAGCATGCTCAAGCAGACCGACGCCGAGATTGCCCTTGGTACGGCGGCCGATCTGGTGAAGGACAACTCGGCCTTTGACGGCATGCTCACGTTGCAGTGGACCAGGGCGCTCAAGTGGGTCGCCGAGTATACGTTCGCCCAGTCCAAGGCATTCTCTACGGCGAAGACGCAATCGAATCAGGTCTCCACAGGGTTGATGCTTACCTTCTGAGCCGATCGGATTACGGACGTGATGCCGCGGGCGTTCCCGTCAAGGGCCGTCCGCGGCGTTATTTCCTGGGAGACGGCCATTGGTCTGCCGGACGAGTGGGAGGGGTAGCTGCCGGTTGGCACAGGTGCTATTGAATAGTATTGGATAGGGATGGCCTGGAGGTTCAGAGCGCCAACGGGGCTGCAACGGGCGTGGCTGTTCTTGCTTGACACGAGATACGCGCGCCTTCAGTTTCTGGACCGCGGGACGAATCTGGGGCTCGTACGGCGACGATGCCGGGCGATGCATGAGCTCCGCTATCCGAATGGATAGGGCCTCGCGGTGTGATGCCGCACATGTTGCCGTGCTGAGAAGTTCCAACAAAGTCGCCCGCACGCCGACGTCGCGGACGCGGCTTGGCATCAGGAGAAGCGAGTCATGACGGGTAGCCACGAGGCGCTCCGTCAGTCGGGAAAGAATCGAGCGCGACGCTGCGCCGGCTGGATCATGTACCACGGGATTGCCGATCGACCGGTTTCAACTCACACGTCGAACGCTCGACAGGTAGGGTTGCAATGGTCTGCAGTGAGCGAAGTCCACCTCTTACCCGACGTGCCCTTCCGCCACACGTTCGGTGAAGTCTGACGTGTTGCGGCGACAGGGTTGTGAAGCGGCCTGGACGCGGTGTGGTCCTTACCGCGACCCTGCCCAATCCTCACTCTCCACTCAAGGGGCAGCATACTATGAATCGGTTCACCCGCGTTTCTTCCTGGGCAGCCATGGTCGGAGCTCTCGCGGCAGGCGCCTCGAGCGTCGGCGCGCAGCAGCAACTGATCGAGGCGTCCAAGAACCCCAACCAGTGGGTCATGACGGGGCGCACGTATGATCTGCAGCGGCACAGCCCGCTCAAACAGATCACGACCGCCAACGTCAAGGATCTTCACGTGGCGTGGTCCTTCTCGACCGGCGTTCTGCGCGGACATGAAGGGAATCCGCTTGTGGTGGGTCATGTCATGTATCTCCACTCGGCGTTCCCGAACAAGGTGTACGCGCTCGACCTGGCGAAGGACGGTGCACCACAGATCTGGCAGTTCACTCCGGAGCAGTCCGCCGACGCGATTCCGATCGCGTGCTGCGATGTCGTGAATCGCGGTCTGGCGTACAGCCCGAAGTACGATCGGCTGTACATCGAACTGCTTTCGGGCGATCTGCTGGCACTCGATGCGAAGACCGGCAAGCAGGTCTACCGCGTGAACAACGCGGACTACAAGAAGGGCGAGACCATGACCAACGCGCCCCTCGTCGTAGGTGACGTGGTCATCGCCGGTATTTCCGGCGGCGAGTTCGGCGTGCGGGGCAGCGTCACGGCCTACAGCGCGGCCGATGGGAAGCGTCTCTGGCGCGGCTACAGCACCGGGCCCGACAACGAGATACTGATCACCGACAAGACGCTCAAGTCACCCTATCCCTCCGATCAGGGCAAGGATCTCGGCGTCTCGACGTGGCAGGGGGATCAGTGGCAGCGCGGCGGCGGCACGACGTGGGGTTGGTATTCCTATGATCCGGACCTGAATCTGTTCTACTACGGTTCCGGCAACCCGGGCGTATGGAACCCCGATCAGCGTCCTGGCGACAACAAGTGGTCGATGTCGCTGTGGGCCCGCAATCCGGAGACCGGCGAGGTTCGCTGGGTCTATCAGATGACGCCGCACGATGCGTGGGACTATGACGGCGTCAATGAGAACGTGCTGTTCGATCACGGCGGACAGAAGCTGCTGGCGCACTTTGATCGCAACGGCTTTGGATACACGCTGGATCGGACCACCGGCAAGGTCATCGTGGCCAATCCTTACGGGCCAGTGAACTGGGCCTCGAAGATTGATCTCACGACCGGTCGGCCGGTCGAGAACCCCTCCAAGCGGACGAGTGCCAAGGGCAACACCGAAGGTATTTGCCCGGCTGCGATCGGCTTCAAGGATCAGCAGCCCTCGTCGTACGATCCGGAGAACGGGCTGTTCTACGTTCCGACCAACAACATCTGCATGGACTATGAGGGCGTCGAGGTGAAGTACTCGGCGGGCCAGCCCTACGTCGGCGCGATCGTGCGGATGTTCCCGGGCCCCGGCGGCAACCGCGGTGCGGTCATCGCCTGGGATCCGATCAAGGGCAAGATCGTCTGGAAGGACAACGAGAACCTGGCGGCCTACGGCGGTACGATGAACACCGCTGGCGGCCTCGTGTTCTACGGGACGATGGAAGGATGGCTCAAGGCAGTTGATGCCAAGACCGGCAAGCTGCTCTGGAAGTTCAAGACGCCCTCGGGCATCATCGGGAATCCAATGACGTACGTTGGCCCTGACGGCCGTCAGTACGTTGCGATTCTCTCTGGTATCGGCGGCTGGGCGGGTATCGGCGTTGCGGCTGGTATTGGCGCCGAGGATCCCACGGCAGGGCTGGGCGCGCTGGGTGCGTTCGGAGATGCTGGCAGCTACAGTACTCAGGGTGGCGTGCTGACCGTGTTCGCGCTGGACAAGGCGGGCACGAAGTAGCACCACATGGTTCAGATCTGGTGCCGGATCCGTTATTCCGGCACCAGGTTTGCCCCTGAATTCTTCGTAGCGTACTTCGGGCTCTTCCAGAAGGTCATCATGCGGTTGTCGTCGTTTTCTATCGGTCTGCTCGTTACAGGTCTGGTCTTTTCTTCCACCCCAGCAGGTCTGCGCGCCCAGGCAGACACATCAACGAACGAGGTTTCGCTGAGTGCACTCCCGGTCGTGGACGCCTGGAGAACCATCCATGCGCTCCGCGTCTGCGGCGATCCGGACAACATGCCGTTCTCAGATTCACTGCGGCAGGGGTTCGAAGACAAGATCGCGGATGTGATCGCGAAGGCGCTCGGGGATTCCGTGACGTATATCTGGTGGCCGCACCGGCGTGGATTCATCCGCAGCACGCTGAGCGCCAGGATGTGCGATGTGGTCATGGGGTTGCCCACTGGCTACGATCCCGTTCTGGAAACCAAACCGTACTATCGATCCACATACTACGTGGTGTCGCGCGAAGACCGGCACATCATGATCTCCTCGCTCGATGATCCGGCGCTCAGGGCGCTGAAGATCGGGGTCAATCTCATCGGCGAGGACTACACGAATACGCCCCCGAGCGAAGCGCTGGGCGCGCGTGGCATGGCAAAGAATGTGCATGGCTACAGCACATTCTACGATCCGGAGAACAGCCCGAACGACATCATGAATGCCGTTGTCAACGGCAAGGTGGACGTTGCGCTCGTCTGGGGACCGCTTGCGGGCTATTACGCCAAGCTCTCACCGGTGCCGCTCCGGCTCACCGCATTGCCTGACTCGGACAGCACGGGCCTTCAGCTTGCCTACGGTGTCGCACTGGGGGTCCGCCATACCGACCGCGAATTCCGCGACAAGCTCAATGAAGTCCTGGAGCAGAAGCGCGGCGAGATTCAGCAGATTCTGCATGAATTCAACGTGCCCATGCTCCCGATCCCTTCCCACTGACGGCGCGGGCCCGAAGGACCCGCATCATTCACCTCAGGTCGGCCGAAACCATGAGAACCCGCCGCCGACGCACCAATGGAATATGACTGAGCCGATGACACACTCCACGGGGACACACACGAACTTCCGGGGCCGACTTGCCGGAGTCGGATTGTTTGTGGCGTGCGTTGGGGGACTCGTTCTTCTCGGCTGCAAACCGGACGCGTCGAAGCAGGGTGCGGACTCGACGGCGGTCGTCGCCTCGACGACAACCGGGGAGACGGCCAGCGCCATGGCCGCGCCGAGTGATTCCACTGCGTCAGCCACTGCCCCCGCTTCCGATTCCGCGGCACCGGCGGCAGCTCAGCCCGCCAGATCACCAGCCGCCGTCTCGGCGTCGGAATCGGCACAGCATGACACCACATCCAGTGCACGGCACGCTACGGCGACAAAGCATGCGACCGCCGCAAAGCACACGGCCGCGAATGCCGATTCGTCAGGTATGACACCAACGACGCCGGCTGCAACGACGCCGGCTGCATCGACCACGGCCAGTGCAGCGACAGCAGCGACATCGGACTCCGGTGCGACCACCAGCAGTACGAAATCAGCCGACACCACGAAGGTGACGCCCAGTCTGGCGGTGACCCAGCAGGTGTACGATGGGTGGAAAATGTTCAGCGTGTACTGTTACCGCTGCCACGGTATCGATGCGATGGGGAGCGACATCGCGCCGAATCTGCGCCACTCGCTGGGGCCGGAAGGCGGGGTGACACACGCGATCTTTCTGCAGACGGTGACGAACGGGCGCCCCGGGACAGCCATGCCATCGTGGAAGGTGCTGCTCGATACCACGCAGATGGAGAACATCTACGCCTATCTCAAGGCCCGGAGCTCCGGCGCGCTGCCGCCCGGACGGCCGCACGTGAAGAAGTAGCTGGTTACTGATGGCTGCTTCATGATCCCCATCGCATCGAGCAATGGTACACAGTCCGGTCCTGCTGATGCTTCTCACGGCGCTTGTGGGCGGGCGCACACCGGCCGCCGTGGGGCAGGCGGCCGGCGCCGACACTGACAGCGGTCGTACGTTGACGCGCGCGCAGGTGCTCGACCGCCTGGCGCACGCGACGGAGCAGGCGCCTGCGGATTTCAGCGGCGCGAATCTCTCCGGACTGGATCTCTCGGGCGTGGACTTCAAGCGAGCCAATCTGACCGGCGCGCGACTCGTTGGCACGAACTGCACGCACGCGACTATGTTCGCCGTCACGCTCAACAAGGCCATCGCGCACGATGCGGACTTCTCGCATGCGGTGCTCGACGTGGCCGTGATGCGCGGCGCGGATTTCGAGCGCGCGAAATTCCTGGATGCGAGCCTCTACGCGACCATACTCATTGGCGCGGATCTGACGGATGCGGATCTTTCGGGCGCGCGGGTCATCGGCACGTTCGCGAACGCCAAACTGGTGCGCGCGAAATTCGTGGGCACAAATTTCGGTGCGGATCCCGGGAATCAGCCGATGGGCGTGATGTTCACAAACTTCACCGATTCCGATCTCAGCGGCGCTGATCTCACCGACGCAAACCTGCGCAAGGCATCGCTGGTCCGCGCCAATCTCACCGGCGCGAACGTAGCTGGCGCTGACGTCACCGGCGCGGATCTGGCTGCCGCCATCCTCACAGCCATTCGTGGGCGCGACAAATTGAAGGGACTGGACAAGGCGAAGAATTACGAGCGGTAGCTGGCGTGGTGGCTGGTAGTTGGTAGTTGGTGGCTGATTTCATCCCAGTTGTGCCCACGCCGACGCGGGGTGGCGTGTCACGATCCAGCGGTCAACGCCCCACTGACGACCTGCGCGGGTGAAGAGGAACGCGATCATCATGGCGAAGAGCATTACGTGGAAGCCCTGTTGGCCCGAGCTCAGGTGCTGTACCGCCATGCCGTAGAAAAACACCTCAATGAGTCCGCCAATCGAGCCGAGCACGGTGAGGAAGCCAAACGTGAGTGAAATGCCGACGGCGGCTTCGCCAAGCGCGGTCAGATGGCCGAAGATGTGCGCGTTCGGGATGACGGTGTTGATCAGAAACTCGTGATACCACGCGATGGGATTATCCGCGGCGTATTTCTCGATGAGTTTGGGCATCACCGCCAGCCATCGCGAGTTCGCGGCGGGGACGGGCAGGAAGCCCCAGGCGAGCGCGATCGTCACCTTGGTGAACAGGCTCTTGATGAACCAGAGCCCCACGACCACGCGCAGCACGGCGATCCAACGGGCTGGCGCGATCAGTGACGGAGCGGAGTACACACTCCGGGACATGGCGCGGTCCTTCCGTGTTTGCGTGGCGGTTCCCTTCATCACATCACCATCCTCACATCAGGGTTTCGCGAGGCGCGCGCCAGACGCGGGCGCCCACGTTGTCGAAGGGACCGGTCAGGATCAGGCCGCGATCCGCCATCATGCCCCCCACCTGCGCAGCGAGCGATGCGGCGGCTGCTTCATTCTCGACGATGCCGTATACCGCGGGGCCCCACGAACTCTGACCGACCCCGGCCGCACCGAATTCGCGCATCCGTGCAATCAGCGCGGCACTCGCGCCTGGTGCGAAGTCTCCTCCCTGCGCGGGCGCGAACCAGCGACCGTTGATGCATTGAATCTCGCTCAACGCGCGCCCGAACGTGACGCAGTCCTCCTCCACCAACGCCGGAAGCAGCGACAGCAGTACGAGCCGCGCGACCTGCATGACATCCGATGCCGGCGGCACCGGAAGGCGCGCGAAGGCTGCTGATTCCGCTTCGCCGCTCACGCCCGGCCTGCCTGGTGGAACCACGAGCACGCAACGCCAGTCGGCTGGCATGGCACATCGCGCCAGCAGCGGTGCGAGCGCATCGCGCTCCGCACGCCGTCCGCCTTCCAGGATGAATCCGCCCCGCGCAAACGCCCAGGTACCGATTGCGGAACGGCGCGCCCGTCCCGTGGCCTGCGCCAGCGACGGCGCGTCGTGCGGTAGGTCGTACAGTTCCGCGAGCGCGCGCGCGACGGCCAACGCGAGCTGCGTGCCGGAGCCAAGCCCGGAATGTTCCGGCAGCATGCGCAGGATGCGGATGTTCGCGCCGCCACGCACGCGATGGTATTCAAGAAACGTACGCGCGAACGTGAGCGCACGTTGGTGCGCCGGGCCACTGGCCTGCAACTGGTCGTCCCGCGTGACGAACACCAGCAGCGATGGGTCCGGCATTGCGGCGCCGATCCCGCCGTAGCGACGCCCCATGGTGCCATGCGGGTCGAGCATGCCGAAGTGCAGCCGGGCGGGGGCCTGCACGAACACGCCGTCGAGCGCGTCCGCCATTACCGGCTCCCGTCCGGCGCCGTCTGACCCGTCTCGAGCGCCTGTCTGATGTGTTCGGTGAGCACCGCCATGGCTTCCAGCTCGCGCGGCCCAGCGGTCTTGTCCACAATGACCTGCATGCGACGCAGCTCGGTGCGTATCTCATCCGGCGGGATGAGATGCGTCCGGGTTGCAAGAATGGCCGTCTCGAGCACCGCATGACGCGCGCGATTGAAACCGATGAATTCACGGCGGACGCCGCGGTGTACGACCCGCGTCTCGATGCGAGAGCGTGGCGGCGAATCATCAACATGCCGCACTTCGATCTCGCGCCACGAGCACGCGGCGTCGAGCACCACTCCACGCACGTGTACGGCGGGCTCCGCGGGAAACGTCGGATTCGAGATGGCGGCCAGCGCGAAGAGCAGAACATCGTCCGTGATGTTGACGACGGCCACGCCAGTTTCCCGAAGGTTGCGGAACGTCGTCGTCTCCAGAAATGGCTTCACGACGAGCGATTCCTCGCCCCACTCCACGCCCATGGGAGCGAAATTCACCGTGCCGTCCCCCGCCATGCTCGTCACGATGGACTCGATGATCACGACGCACACTCGCGCGCCACGAGTGCCACCAGGGCCGCCGTGAAATGCTGCGTCAATTCGCCCGCCATGCCGCGACCAATGTCGTGGCCGGACAGACGTACCAGCGGCGCGATCTCACGCAGCGAGCTGGTACAGAACGCTTCGGCAGCGCCCGCAAGCTCGTAGACGGCGACGGGTCGCTGGTCGATGGACAGTCCCTCGCCGCGTGCCAGTTCGAGTACGGCCTCACGGGTGACACCCGGCAGGATTCCACACGACGGCGGTGGCGTGATCAACTCGTGCCGGTGCACCAGGAAGACGTTGCTGCTGGTGGCTTCGGACACGTGATCGGCCGTGTCGAGAAAGATGGCTTCGTCCAGGCCGGCGGCCCGGGCTTCGGCGAGCGCGATGACCGACTCCGTATACGCGAGCGTCTTGAACGCGCTGGTGATCGCGTGCTCATTGCGGCGGCCGCGAGCAATGTGTGCCGACAACGCCAGAGGCGCGGCATCAGGGCGCGAATGCGGCCGGATGGCGATCAGCGTCATGGGGTTTGGCTCGTCCGGCGGCGCGAGTCCTGGTGCGCCCACGCCGCGGGTGATCGTGAGGCGCACTGCGGCGTTCATGACATCGGTCGCACGAGCGTCCCTGACGGCCGCCATGACGGCCGCCGGCAGCTCCGCGGGCAGTGGAATGCGCAGGACATGGGCGCCCTGCATCAGCCGCGAGAGGTGCCGATCCAGCCGGAAGATCACGCCGTTGTACATGCGCATGGTCTCGAACAGTCCGTCGCCGAGCAGGCAGCCGCGGTCGAACGCGGAGAGATGGGGACCGTCCGCCGAAACACGGCGTCCGTTGATCCAGAGCATGACCGTGGCGGGCGGTGCCGGAACCGCGGTGCGTGCGATGGGAGCAGACGCCTTCACCGGACGAGTTCCACCGGCGGCGGAGCGGGATGGGGCTGGGCCGGCCCCGCGAACGCGAGATCGGCGCGGTCCGGAAGGGACGCGATGCGCGAGGCCGGACCATGCAGAAAGCGGTCGAGCATGCGGTACCCGAACTCGGTGAGCGCCGACTCGGGGTGAAATTGCACGCCGGTCACCGGATGTTCACGGTGCTCCACCGCCATGATCTCGCCGTCGTCGGCAGTGGCGGTGACACGCAGGGCGGGTGGCAGCGATGCAGGCGCGATGACGAGCGAGTGATAGCGGGTGGCGGTCAATGGCGACGGCAGCCCGGAGAAGATACCCGCGCCATCGTGGTGAATGAGCGACGTCTTGCCATGCATGACCTGGCGGGCGCGCACGATCTCCGCCCCGTACGCCGCGCCGATGCACTGGTGTCCGAGGCAGACACCCAGGATTGGCACCGTGGCGCCAAAGCGACGGACCACCGCGGTGGAGATGCCCGCTTCGGCCGGCGAGCAGGGACCGGGTGAGATGATGATGTGCGACGGCGCGAGCGCGGCGATGTCCTCGAGCGACAGTGCATCGTGCCGGTGCACGACAGGCTCGGCGCCCAGCTCGCGTACGTAGCGCGCCAGATTCCAGACGAACGAGTCATAGTTGTCGATGAGAAGAATCATGTCGCTGGTCGTGCGCGCGTGGACTTGAGAGGCCGGGGACCGGCGAGCTGCAAGGCACTCAGAATCGCCCGGGCCTTGTCGAACGTCTCCCGGTATTCCTGCTCGGGATCGGAGTCGGCGACGATGCCACCCCCCACGCTAACATACATCCGGGTGCCGAGGGCGAGACAGGTGCGGATGACGATACTGGTATCCAGCGCGCCGCTGCGGCTCACGTATCCGATGGTGCCGCAGTACACGCCACGCCGCGAGGGTTCGAGCTCGGCGATGATCTCCATGGCGCGTACCTTGGGCGCGCCGGTAATGGAGCCGCCCGGGAAGGTGGCACCGAGGAGATCGAATGCATCGCGTTCCGGCTCCAGTTGCCCCGTGATCGTCGAGACGAGATGGTGGACGCTGGAATAGTGCTCGATGGCGAATAATTCGGTGACACGGACGGTACCTGGCGCGCACACGCGTGAGAGGTCGTTGCGCAGCAGATCCACGATCATGAGATTTTCCGCGCGGTCCTTGGCGCTCTCGGCGAGCGCGCGGCCGAGTGCGGCGTCGTGCGCCGGATAGATGCCACGGGGTCGCGTGCCCTTGATGGGCCGGGCTTCCACGGTGCCGTCCGGGTCCAGCCGGAGAAATCGTTCGGGTGACGCGCTCGCAATGCGGACATCGCCGAAGTCGAGCCAGGCGGCGAACGGCGCGGGATTCATCGCGCGGAGTCTCTGGTAGCAGGCCCAGGGCGGCTCGCAGAGCGGTATTTCGAGACGCTGCGAGATGTTGGCCTGGAAGATGTCGCCCGCGATGATGTACTCCCGGACCCGCGCGACCGCGTCCAGATAGCCCCGGTGCGTGAACGACGACCGCAGCTCCAGCGCGGCCGCGTGTTCGCTGTCCTCCACGGCGTACGAGGGTGCCGCCGATCCGGTGGAACGGGGAACCGGGGGCGCGGTCCACGGTGTGGTGGACAGGGCTGCGGTGAGCCGCTCCCGGACCGCGGCGAGTCGCTCCCGGGCGCGCGTGGCGCGCGCGGCCGCGCCGGATTCCGGGATGCCGGTGGAAATGATCCACGCGCGGTGCAGCGCGTGATCCCAGGCGATCACCCAGTCGTACAGCCCGAATACGACATCGGGGATGGCCAGGTCATCGTAGCGCGGCGCGGGCAGCCGCTCGAGGACCGCGCCCCAATCATACGCGACGTAGCCGGCGGCGCCGCCCTGAAACGGCGGCAGCCCGGGGATCGGGGCACATCGGTGTGGCGCGAGCAGCGCGCGCACGGCATGCAGTGCGTGTCCGTCGACGGCTGTCACCGCGCCGGAGGACTGATCGATGCGCTCGACGTGAGTTCCCTTACCGCGGATCACCACCGCGGGATCCGCCATCAGGAACGAGTAACGGCCCAGCCGTTCGGGATCGCGCGCACTGTCGAGCAGGATGAGATATGGCAATCCCTGCAAGCGTGCGCTGCTGGTGACAGGGTCGGGCGCCGGGACCAGCTCCTCGACAAGGGGTGCGCTCATGAGTCGCCAGGGCGCCGATCCGTCCGGCGCCTGGTACGCTCGGAACGCTGCGTGAGACGCACGTGCTCGGCTTTGACATCGTCCGGCGGCGTGAGGTAGCCCCAGTTCAGCGAACCTTCCTGGCGGTAGCTCTTGCCGAGCGTGACGGCGAGCTTCGCTTTCGCGAGCTCCTTGCCCAGGTAGAATGCGTGCGTGGGCTCGCTCACGTCGAGTTGCGCAAAGATGTCCTGAATGTCGGTGCCGCGCACGAACCGGTCGCGATTGAGCACGGTGATCGTGTCGCGATCGGTGAAGATGCGATAGTTGGGGTCGGTGATGCGCCGCTGCAGATCGCGGAGTTCCTGCTCGCTGTACTGCAGGATCTTCTCGTCGCGCAGCGTGACCAGCCGATCGTCGATGCGCTTGGGCACCACCTTGTTCGTGACCGCGAAGTGCATGAGGCGGCGCGCGATGTCCACCTCGCGCACGGCCCCGTGCGCCCAGCCAACCACCTGAGTCGTGAGCACCGCACGCACGCCCAGCTCCTGGCAGATCCCGACGAGCAGGGCATTCACGCCCGTGGTGTCCGCGGCGGTGAGCTCGGTGATGTTGCCGATCCCCATGAGCAGCTCGGCATCAGGAAAGCGGCGGCGCACTTCCGCATACCGCTCGAGCGAGGCCATGAAGCCGAAGCCCAGCGGCTCGATGATGGGGTCAATGAGGAAGGGGACATTCCAGTCGCGCAGCGACGTGATACTGGGCTCCAGCGAATCGAGCGACGCGCCAAAGTCGGGAATGACCACCACGCGCACGCCGGGACGGGCCAGCTCCCGCGCCACGGTGAGGTTGGTGGAGTTGACGCTGAGCACGAGCGATGCCCCGGCGTCGACCGCGGTGAGAATCTCATCGCGGTCGAACGTATCGATGCTCACGCGAAAACCGGCGCCCACCAGCTCACGCACCACGGTGGCAAGGTCGGGGAAGGGCGTACCCGGCGTGC
>JBOHTE010000439.1:0-3668 GCA_050733555.1 Gemmatimonadaceae bacterium
TAGCTGGCTCCTGCGGGTCGCTGCTCCCGCGCGCGTAGCGACGTACGCCTATGTGAACCCCATCATCGCGGTCCTGCTCGGCTGGGCTATCCTGGGTGAGACAATCACGTGGCGCGTCGCGATTGCCGCAGCGATCATCATTGGCGCGGTCGTGCTGATCATTGCAGATCAGAGCAGAGCGGCACGGGTTGGTGCGCCGGCATGATCCCGCTGGCGCATCTCGTCCGTACGGCGAATCTCTTGTCAGACCCTACCTGACGGCTGGGGCGCGATTCGCATTCGCGAGGCAGTTGCGCCCCACACGATTTCCAGAACTGGAGAGAACCCATGCGAAAGATCATCGCCATCACGCAACTCAGTCTCGACGGCGTCATGCAGGCGCCCGGCGGCCCCGAGGAGGATCCGAGCAACGGGTTTACCCATGGAGGCTGGGCCATGCACTTCTCGGACGAGGGTTCGATCCGGGCTATTCATGAGACGATCGCCGGTGAGTTCGATATGCTCCTGGGGCGCCGCACCTACCAGATCTTCGCCGGCTACTGGCCGCATCAGGGCGACAAGCCGATCGCCAACGCATTCAACAAGGCGACCAAATACGTCGTCACGAGCAGCCTCGACCACCTCGACTGGAAGAACTCGCAGCGTATCGACGGCGACGTTGTCGAGAAGCTCCGTCGGCTCAAGGCATCGGACGGGCCGGAGTTGCACGTCTGGGGCAGCAGCGGATTGCTGCAGACGCTGATCGCCGCCGACCTCGTCGACGAGTATCGCATCTGGCTCCTTCCGGTGGTGCTCGGCGAGGGAAAGCGGTTGTTCGAGAACGGCGTGCCGCCGCGCAGCCTGACGCTGGTCGAGACGCGACGCACGCCGAGCGGGGTCCTGCTCAACACGTACTGTCCGGCTGGTCCTCTTTCGGCGGCGTGAGTTGAGCCGGGAAGGCGGTCGCAGCGGACCAGTATTGGCGTTCGGCATTACGATGCGCTGGCGCCGGGTGCGATGTCGAGCTCAACGAGCTGCTCGGCCCTTGTTTCCGCTCGATCACGGACGTCGCGGCCGCCGGTGGTTGGCGGGACGCGGCGACGCTCCTCACCTGCTCCGCGCAGCCCGATTACGAAACGCTGCTCGCCGTGATGAGCGAGGAGCGTAAGCCTGGTGACCTGGCCGTTTCGACCAGGAACGGCAATCGCGCTCTTGTGGAGCCTGTAACCCGTTGTTTTGCAATCGAGACGGCGGGATTTGAACCCGCGATCTGCCTGAACCCCATCGCGGAACAGGCGGCAGATGCTTCCGACATCCTGCCGCCTTTTCCCGCGGCGGTGATTGCGGATGACACGTCCTCCACGATCAAGGCAACGGTGCCCGTGAACCGGCCGGTTCCGTCTCCACCGCACACTGCTGGCGTCCCGATCGGGCCGGCCGTATGTTCGCTACCTGACATGGCGGTGCGGTACGAGCCACTGTGTCACCCTCATACCGCCGAAGGTTCCCCGGTGCGTCGGCGTCGACGGACGCCGCACCCACGGCGCACTCATAACATCCCAAGCCCTGCGCGTCCCGGCGGGCGAGGAGGTGATTGTGCGTCGACTCCGCATTACCGTTCTCGATCTCACCACCGAGCGCCCCCAGCGCGCGCTCTACGCGCGCCTCATGAACGCCAACCTCGCCAGCATCATGCCCCAGGTCGTGGCCGTCTGGTGCGAAGAGGCGGGACACCACGTGGAATTCGTCTGCTATACCGGTTTCGAGGATCTCAGCCGGGAAATAAGCGCCGACACGGACCTGCTTTTCATCGGCGCGTTCACGCCGGCGGCACACTCGGCGTACGCTATCAGCAACCTGCACCGCAAGCGCGGAGCGGTCACCGTCCTGGGCGGTCCACACGCGCGCTGCTATCCCCGGGATGCGGCGCGCTACTTCGACTACGTGCTCGGCTTCACCGATCGTACGATCATCGACGAGGTATTGCGGGAGTGTGCGCCCCATCGACCGGTGGGAGTCCATCTCAGCGCCCCGCGACAGCCGCGCACGCTGCCCAGCGTTGCCGAGCGCTGGAAGTTCATCGAGCCCACTATCGCCAAGGCACCGGTGCTCAAGATCGTGCCCATGATCGGCAGCCTCGGATGCCCGTACACGTGCAGCTTCTGCATCGATTCCACCGTTGAATATCAGCCGCTGGGATACGAACAGATCCGCCAGGACCTGAGCTTTCTGCTCACCAAACTGCCGCGCCCGCGGGTGGGATGGCACGATCCGAACTTCGGTGTTCGATTTGACGACTACATGACCGCGATTGAAGACGTGGTTCCCCCCAACCGGATCGACTTCTTCGCGGAAAGCAGCCTCTCACTTCTCTCGGAATCGCACCTGCAGCGACTTCAACGCAACGGATTCAAGGCCATGCTGCCCGGCATCGAGTCGTGGTTCGCGCTCGGCAACAAATCACGAACGGGACGGGAGGTCGGACTTGAGAAAGTACAGAAGGTGGCCGAGCATATCAATATGGTATTGCGGTATATACCGTATGTGCAAGCGAACTTCGTATTCGGCCTGGACACCGATCATGGGCCCGAGCCGTTCGAGCTGACCAAACAATTCCTGGATCTCGCGCCAGGGGTATTCCCGGCGTTTTCGCTGCTGTCCGCGTTCGGGCGAGCGGCCCCGTTGAATCTCGAGTTCCAGCGGAGCGGCCGCGTGCTGCCGTTCCCATTCCACTTTCTGGATGCGAGCCGGTCCATGAACGTGGTGCCCAAGCACTACGCGTGGAGCGCCTTCTACGATCATTTACTCGACATGGAGCGCCACGCGTTCTCGTGGCGCCAGATCGGCCGGCGCCTCACGGTCAACGAGGGCGTGATCCCGAAGTGGCTGAACCTGGCGCGATCGGTCTCGTCCGAACGGAACGGAAGAATGCGGAACCACGCTCGCGTGCGCGCCCTGCTCGATTCCGACGCGACAGTGCGCCGCTTCTTCGAGGGGGAGACGGCCACCGTGCCCGACGTGTACGTGAATCGCATTCGGCAGGACCTTGGCTCCCTCTGGGAGTCGCTGCCGGAGGGCGGACTGCTACACGATCAGAATGCGTACCTCAAGGGCGAGTGCGATGCCGCTCCGGTCCCGATGCTCGCGTGAATGGTGCGCGCTGGCCGCTGACGGCACGACGGCGTGGGCGACGATCAGCTCGTGCTGAGAGCGTGCGATACACTGGGGGAGCGAGTTGCGACCGGCACTCCGTCGCGGTCACCACCGCCTCCTCGATCCGGCGCACAACCTGCTGAATACACCTCGACGCAAAGTCGGCGGACAGGTACGTGCGCATTGGGACGTCATCCATCGACCAGTACCAGGCGGCGCCGGCTCCAGTTTCGAGATGAAGCATGAGCTCCCCCAGCACCTTGGCGTGGCGGAGCGCTGAGACACGCTCGCCCGGGAACGTGACCGTTCCCTCCCATTCCATCACGATGAGTGACCCCATGCTGGTAGACAACGTCGGGGGGCGTAGCCACGACAGGCGGAGCCCCACATCGCCCACCTCTACCACGCAAGGATCGGTTGCGCGGCGGACGTCTACCGCGGCGTCGGGACAGGTGGTCTGGATTCGCTCGGCGCGCTCTTCGATCTCGTCCATCAGCGTCGTCACTTCCCGATTCGCCGCGCTCGCCGTCTTGAAC
>JBOHTE010000440.1:0-1538 GCA_050733555.1 Gemmatimonadaceae bacterium
CTGGTGTCTGCCCCCTCTTTCCGTCCATGCTGCAGTCTGCAGGTTTCCGGTTCCCTCCCTACTTGGCCTTGTACGACAGATTCGCGCATGCCACGACCTCGGTGAGCCGCGCCGAATGTCCGCCGAAAATGTCAAGGTGAAACATGCCATCCGTCGGAAATTCGAACGGAATTTCCTCGGTTGCATCGATCATTCCGTTCGAACCGACCTCGAGCGGATTGAAGCTGCTGATTGGTAGCACCGGGCTCTCGAGATTCCCGCATCGCCCGGATGCGATCGCCCAGTACACACTGCTGCCGTTTCCCGGCGTGCTCAAATGAATGTGCACATAAGTGCGACTGATGTCCCCTCCGGACCGAGTGAGCTGCGCGGTACCATCAAAAAGCGCTGGGGGCGAGGTTGGCTCGGCGGATCCGGTCCTCGGTTGCATCGGCCGGATACCACCCTCCCAATGCGGTTCGCTGCGCGTAGCCAGCTGGTTCACATGAGCCTTCGACGTGCTTCTGGAGCAGGCGGCAAAGACGAAAACCACGCTCACCATCGCTGTCCCGAGAAAGAAGTGACGCATGACGCCTCCAACCACAGTTGGTGAATAAGGGTGCGACGGTGCGAAATGTCGGGAACAACCATCTGGACTGGCTCGCGCACGATAACTGAGCGCTCCAACCGGCTGCGTGAAATCGGCCTGAACAGATTATCGATCAAGTGGTTGCACAAAATGCATCGGACTCGACAGGATGTAAAGCCGAGGTTGCCGGGATTAATTCCTTGCCCAGGACGCTGAGCAGCATTTTGCCAGCCATGAACGGGAATTTGCGCAGGGGTCCGCCACTTCTATATTGGCGCCGTGATATTCTCCATACCTGCTCTGCACGCGCCACCCCACGCGCACCGCCGCATCAGCCTCTGCGCCGCCCCATGAAAAACCAGGCACGACCATATGTCCTGGCTGAGACCACGTGGCAGGCGGTGAAGGAAACCCGCTTCCAGCTCGCCATTCTCCCCTGGGGCGCCACGGAAGCGCACAACTACCACCTGCCCTACGCCACCGACGTCATCCATGCACGCTACGTGGCCTGCGAGGCCGCGCGCATTGCGTGGGAGCGTGGTTCACGGGTGGTCGTTCTCCCGGCCATACCCTTCGGCGTGAACACAGGTCAGCTCGACATTCCGCTCACGATCAATATGAATCCCGCGACGCAGGCGGCGGTGCTGAGCGACATCGTCGGGTCGCTGGCGACCCAGCGCATCACGAAGCTCGTCATCGTGAATGGGCATGGAGGAAACGACTTCCGGCAGATGATCCGCGAGTTGCAGCCCAGGTACCCGCACACCCTCCTGTGCAGCGTGAACTGGTATCAGGTGGTGGACGCCGATCAGTTCTTTCTCCCCGGCGATCACGCCGGCGAGCTGGAGACGAGCGTCATGCTCCACATTGCGCCGGAGCTGGTCCTGCCATTATCCGAAGCCGGTCCCGGCAGGGCGCGGCGCTTCAGGATTCAGGGATTCCGTGAAAAGTGGGCGTGGACGCCGCGCGC
>JBOHTE010000441.1:0-3099 GCA_050733555.1 Gemmatimonadaceae bacterium
TTCGGCGGTCCGCGCCCGGACGGTCGACGAAGGGCGGATACCGCTTCGGCCGCTGGTGCCCCCCCACGACGTGCAAGTCGCCGGCTCGGTGATGCACGACGAGAACGTCCGCGTGACAGCGGCCCTCGTGCACCATCCGTCGATGGTCCCCGCGTTCGCGTACCGGTTCGACGCCGCGGACCGCTCGATCGTTGTCTCCGGTGATACCACGCCCAGCGAGAACCTGGTGGCTCTCGCATCTCATCCCGAGCGAGAACCCGGCGGCCGCGTTGCGGGACCTCCTCGCCCGTCGCGAGGCGGATTTCGAGGCGGCCGCGATGCGCGTGCTTGAGAAGAACGCGGAGTTGTATCGCCGCCTCGCGTAGCCACCTGCGTCCGTGCGCCATCTCTACGCTGATTTGCCGTCGAAGGCCACCGCGCCTGGCTTCTCACTCATCAACAACCATCCCTTCGTCGACGGCAATAAGCGCATCGGGCATGCCGCCCTTGAGACATTCCTGATGCTGAATGGGTACGAGCTCGATGCGACGGTCGATGAGGGAGAGCAAATGATTCTCGCTGTCGCGTCGGGGCGTGCTGGTCGCGATGAGTTGCTCACTTGGGTACGGGCTCATCTCGCGCCAGGCGCGCCGTGAAGCACAAAGGCACACAGGACGAGATCGAGGGAGAGTTCCGCCGTATCGGCTTTGAGAAGCAACGAAGCACCTGCCCGGCGCCGCTCGTTTCGTCGTCGGGGGCGCTGGTGGCTCCGATACACGCGAGGAGCGAACCCATGCGAAGATCGGAGGCCAGCCCAGTCATAACTTCTGGACCGCACCTGACTCTTGATGGCGATTCGAGCACCGGGCTTCCGTATCCGCTCGTCGTATGAGGTTGTCTTCTCGCCAGACGAGCAGTACCTCGCTACAATTGGCCGCGATGTCGTTCTCTGGAGCGTGGCGAAGCGCGCACGCCTCCGGTCCACACGGCTCCTGAGCCACCCCGCCCATCTGGCGTTCGCGCCAAGCAGTTCGGCGTTCGCCGCGAAGAACACTGGTGGCGAGATCGTCACGTGTGCGACCTCGACGGCTGATCCGCTTGCGCGCTTCGTTCCCGATCACCACGACGAGGGCGCCAATCCTGTCTACCTGAAGGAGGATGTCCTCCTCGACGGCAGCTGGAGTGGCGAGATTCGGTTACGTGCATCCTCAACCCTTTGGCCCCATGTGGTGTTCCGGGGCGACCATGCAATGGTCACGCGAGTCAGCCCAGCTCAATCGGTCGGTGTGTACGCCTTCTGTGGGTTCCGAAAAATCTGACCACCTCGATTCCGGAAATTCTGGCCACCTGGAGCTGACCGGCGCTCCGGGGACAGATCTCGTGGACACTGGCCACGAGGCACGAGGTGATCGACATGCTGAAGCGGCACGCGATTCAGGTCCTGCGCCAGGCGGGCCACACGTTGGACGAGATCGTCACGATGCTGGCCGTCGGCAAGCGCACCGTGCAACGCGTGGTGGATGAGCCGATGATCACGGACTGGGTGGACCGCGCGCCCGCGCCCGCGCCCGGATCGGCGCGGCGACCGATCGGCCGGCCGGCGAAGGCCGCGGCCTATCGGGGACTGGTGGCGAGCGCGCTCACGGACGAGCCGGCGCTCCTGAGCGTTGAGCTCCTGCGCCGGGCCAAGCTCGCCGGCTACGACGGGGGCAAGAGTGCGCTCTACGCGCTGGTGCGGACGGTGCGGGTCACCACGCCCCGCCCGGTGATCCGCTTCGAGGGATTGCCCGGGGAATTCACGCAGCACGATTTCGGGGAAGTGCTCGTCCGCTATCGCGACGGCACGACGCACCGGGTGCACTTCTTTGCCTCGCGCCTCAAGTATTCGCGCTGGGTCGAGGTGACGGTGGTCCCCAATCAGCAGGTCGAGACGCTCGTGCGGACGCTGGTCGATCATTTCGCCGCGCTCGGGGGGATTCCCCTGCTCGCCGTCTTCGATCGGCCGAAGACCGTGGCGCTCACGTGGCGGAAGAACGGCGAGGTGACGGAGTGGAATCCGATCTTGGCCGGCCTGGTCCTCGATCTGGGCCTGGGGATCGAAGTGTGCTGGCCCCACGCGCCCCAACAAAAGGGCGCGATCGAGAATCTGGTCGGCTGGGTCAAGGGGAGTTTCTTCAAGCAGCGGCGCTTCCTCGACGCGGCGGATCTCCAGCAGCAGCTCGCCGAGTGGCTGGTCGAGGTGAACACCACGCGTCCGTGTCGCGCGACGGGCGTCATTCCCGCCGTGCGCCGCGCCGAGGAACAGGGTCGTCTGCGTCCGCTCAAGGTCACACCCGCCGCGCTGGCGTTGCGCGTGCCGATCATCGTCGGCGCGACGGCCTATGTCACGCACGACACCCATCGCTACTCCATGCCGCCGGACGCGATCGGGCTCTCCGGCACGCTCTACCTCCATCGCGACACCGTGCGGATCGTGGCCGGTCGCTTCGCGGCGACCCATGCGCGGCTCGCCGAGGCGAACGCGATTGCCACGCTGCCCGAGCACCGGACCGAGCACGTCGCCGCGGTGTCGGGCACACGGGGCAAGCGCTACCTCGAGCGCCAGCACCTGCTCGAGCTTGGGCCCGTGGCGCATGCCTATCTCACGGAATTGACCCATCGCCGCCCGCGGATCTGGGTCCAGGATGTCGAACGCCTGCACGCCCTCCTCCAGGTCCACGGCGGCGCCGCCACTCGTGCGGCCTTCACCCAGGGCCTCGCTGCGCGCGTCTTCGGCGCGGAGTACATCGCGCACTTTCTCGCCGCCGGCCCCCAGACCGTGCCCCTCGCCCACCCGGAGTCCTGCCCATGACGCGCGCCCCCGCCCCACCGGTCGTGCGATCGGTCGCCCCAGCGGTCGCCCCACCGGTCGCCCCACCGGTCGCCCCCGACGTCGACCTCGATGCCTTGCTCAAACGCCTGCACCTCGCGAATGCGCGCCGCGTCTGGCGCGACCTCCTCGTCCGCGCGGAGCAGGAGGACTGGACGTATGCGGCGTTCCTCACGCTCCTCGTCACCGAGGAAATCGCCCAGCGCCAACAGACGCGGCTCGGTCGGCTCTCCCGACGCGCCGGGTTTCCC
>JBOHTE010000442.1:0-3531 GCA_050733555.1 Gemmatimonadaceae bacterium
CGGACCCGCAGTACCGAGGGTCCGCGGCGCTCCCCCGTGCGGGTGGCGCCCGCCCGGCGCGGCTGGTGCTCCCCCGCGCGGGTAGCCCAGCGACGAGCTACCAGCGACCACCTACCGCCCCAACCCCATCCCCCACCGAGCCAGCGCCGTTGGCAGCGCACCGTACGACAGCAGCTCGTCGTGGAATTCCGCGAGCACGAAGCGGTCGCCACGGGCCCGGCGGGCGTCGTCACGCAGCCGAAGAACATCACGGCGGCCTACCCCATAGCAGAGCTGATAGGTGGGATACGCGCAGTAGCGCATCACTTCCGCCGCAGCCTGACCGGCTGGAAATCCCAACTCGTCCATGAGACGACGGCCGGCGGCCTCGACGGTCATGCCCTTCGTATGCAGTGATACATCCAGAATGATACGAATTGCGCGCCAGAGCAAATGATAGGCGTGAAACAACGCCTCCGCTCTGGACGGGAAGAAACCGGACTCCGCCATCAAGGTCTCGGAGTAGAGTGCCCAGCCTTCTCGCGCCGCCGGCGTGGACAGCACGCGGCGAACCACACTGGGCAACCGATTGCTCGTGGCGACCTGGACATGATGACCCGGCACCGCTTCGTGCACGACGGTGGAGCGCAGCTCGGCGCGCGCCATGGGACGCCAGCTCGCATCACCGTTCGAAAGCGTGACGTAGAACTGTCCCACCTGTGCGACGTCGAACGCGCCGGGACCCTGATAGGCCGCGAACGGCACGAGCGCGCGCAGGAAGTGCGGCGTGGGCGTCACCCGAAGATCGGCGTCGGGCACGTGCATCAGCCCGCGTGAAGCAACGAAGTCGCGCGCCGATCGCAGCGCATCCTCGTATTCGTCCAGCACCCGCTCCCGCGGCGGCGCATCCTCGCGCAGCTTCGCAATCACATCCAGCCAGTTCGCGCCGGGCTGGATCTCGCCGGCAATCCGCGTGACTTCCGCCAGGGCTTCCTCGCGCAGCTGCTCGCCGTAGCGCAGCAGCTCTTCGGCGTTCTCCTGAATGAGATGCGCCGTGTGCAATTTGCGATCGAACAGATCCCGTCCGATCGCGAAGCCGCCGTCGCGGGCAGTCTCTTCGAGTATGACGAGCTCGTCGCTGAATGTCCTGAGCGCGGCGGCCGCGGCGTCGCGTGCGGCCGACAGCTCGGTGGGGTCGAGCGACGACAGATCCACGGCGACATCATCGAGCCCGGTTCGAATCAGCGAGAGGCCGCCTGGCACCATGGCGCTACCCAGCGCCACCAGCGGACGCGCCGGTTCCGTGAGCAACTGCACGGCCGCCGTCAGGAAGTCCGGCAGCGCACGCAGGCGTTCGAGCAGCGCGGCGGCGCGGCGCGGCGGATCCTCTGCGTTCCGCGCGAGGAGCAGGTGAATGGCGGAGAGCGCGAGTGTGAGATGAAACGCGGGATTCGATGCGAACGGGCGCTCCCACTCGAGGATCAACAGTTGATGCCGCGCATCCTGCAGCACGGCGGTCCGGTCGATTTCCTCCGCCAGTGAATCCGACTCTGCTTCCTCGAGCACGATCGTGTAGCTCGTGAGCGCGGCGATCTGCTCGCGCACCGACGCCGCATCGAAGCGGGGGTACGTCGCATCCATCTCGTGCCGGCCGGCGTGCGTGGCCTCCACCGGATGCGTGCGCCAGTAGAGATCCAGATAGCCGTCGAAGATGCCGGGAAGCGTGCCCGTCACGTGTGTGCTGGTTCGGTACGGTGCTGGTGAATGAGGGCCTCGATCTCGTCGTCGCGCAGAACGCGGCTCACGTGCTTCGCCGCCTCGAAGATGTGCTGGCAGAGTCCCTGGTCTTCGGGATCGTACCCATGTTCCTCGAGCCAGAACTTCACGTTCGACAAACCGGATACGTGCGAAATCTCGATGCGCTGCGTGAGTCCGAAGTCGCCCGCGGGCACGCCGGAGTACACGCGATCGGCGAGCCACGCGTGACCCTTCCGCCGCGCCTTGATGATCGCCGCGGCGTGCACCCCGGTGCCCGTACGGAACGCATCGGCGCCGAGTACCGGATAGCTGGGCGGAATGGGCACGCCGCAGGCGCGCGAGGCGAGCCGCGAATACTCGGGCAGCCGAGAGAGGTCATGCGGATGCGCGCCAAGCAGCTTGAGGTTGATGAGCAGCAGATCCATCTCGGCGTTGCCGACCCGTTCGCCAATGCCGAGCGCCGTGCCGTGCACACGATCTACACCGGCTTCAATGGCGGCAAAGCAGTTGGCCAGACCAAGCCCGCGATCGCGGTGCCCGTGCCAGTCGAGCTTCACCGCCTCACCACTCGGCGCGATGAGCTCTTCCCGCGCGAAGCGGACCAGCGCGCGCACGCCGGAGGGTGTGGCATGCCCCACGGTGTCCGCCAGGCAGATGCGCCGCGCGCCGCAGCGAATGGCCGTGCCGTAGAGTGCGCGCAGCGTGTCCGGCGCGGCGCGCGTCGTGTCCTCGGTCACGAACATCACGGAGAGGCCTTCGCGCACACAGAACGTCACCGCCTCTTCCGTGGAGCGCAGCATGCGGTCCAGCGTCCAGTCCTCCGCGTACTGACGGATGGGCGATGACCCGATGAATGTGGCGGCCTCGATCGGGAGGCCGGATTCCTGCGCGATGGCGGCGATGGGCTCGACGTCGCTGCGGATCGTGCGGGCCGCGCAGTTCGCGTCGAGCGGAAGGCGGGTCTCGACAATCTCGCGTGCCAGCGCGAGCGTGTCGCGGCGGGCGCGCGGCCCGGCACCCGGGAGCCCGATGTCCACCGCCGCAATGCCCAGCTCAGCCATGAGGTGCAGCAGCGCGCGCTTGTCATCGATGTCCGGGTCCGTCACCGAGGGACACTGCAGCCCGTCGCGGAGCGTCTCGTCGTCGAGCTGCACCCGAGCGGACGCCCAATCGAAATCGGGCGTCATCTCGTTCCAGTCGTAGATGAGGTCCTGTTCGTGCATGAGGCAACGGGACGAGGGATCGGTGAACGCGTGAAACAGCGCGGCGCTCGCCTGCAGCGACGCGCGACTGGCACTTCACATCTGGCAACGCGGCCTGCAATGACTGGAATGTACGCGACGGCGCTGCGGCCGGCAAAAGGGTCGCACTCCCGGGAGGAGCATGTTGATGGCGATCATGAGCTGGCCCCCGAGCACGCTGGAGCGCGTGGAATGAGAGCAACGGCAGAGAATGACCCAGTCGCTGGCCACTCCCGGGGTGCCTTGCGCTTTCGCCGTCTTCCCAGCATTTCGGGGGCATGCTCATGACGCGACCGTTGCTGCACGACCTCTGGCATAGCGCGCCATTCCGGCGCGCCTGCGGGGAGCTCGCCGCACGGGATGACGCCATTGTGGAGACGCAGATCGCCATCTCCGAGATCGCGGCTCCCACCGGTGGCGAGTCGCGCCGCGCGGCGTGGATCGCGGCGCGCTTCCACGCGCTGGAGCTGTGCGACGTGCGCACGGACGTCGCGGGGAACGTCATTGGGCGACGCCCCGGCCAGGGAGAGGGGGAGGGGGAGGGGGAGGGGGA
>JBOHTE010000443.1:0-6553 GCA_050733555.1 Gemmatimonadaceae bacterium
GAGCATGGTCGTGCCGAGCGACGAGATGCGCTCGTTCACTGCCTGCTGTGCGCCGCGTCCGAGCGCGACGACGGCAATCACCGCGCCCACGCCGATCACGATGCCGAGCATGGTGAGCATCGTCCGCATCTTGTTCTTGCGGATACTGCCCAGCGCCATGCCGAGAAGCGATCTGGTCTTCATGCTGCCTCCTGCGTTGCAACGCCAATGACGTCTCCCGTCTCGGCGAAGATGGTCTGGACATCCGCCGCGGCGCGGCGCGGTTCGGCCACCGCGTGGTCACGCACGACGCGCCCGTCGCGAATCTCGACGATGCGATGCGCGTACTGCGCGATGTCGGGCTCGTGCGTCACGAGGATCACCGTGATGCCCTGCGCATTCAGTTCCTGGAAGAGCGCGATCACCTCGACGGATGTCCGGCTGTCGAGATTGCCGGTGGGCTCGTCCGCGAGCAGCAGCGTGGGCTGCGTCACGAGCGCTCGCGCGATGGCGACGCGCTGCTGCTGTCCGCCCGACAGCTCGCTGGGCTCGTGATCCAGCCGGAGCCCAAGCCCGACGCGATTGAGTGCATCCACCGCGAGCTCGCGCGTGTTCGTCCAGCGATTCCGGCGGTCGTACAGCAATGGCAGTTCCACGTTCTCCACGGCGCTGGTCCGCGCCAGGAGGTTGAAACCCTGAAAGACGAAACCGAGCTTCTCGTTGCGCAGATCCGCGAGCTCGTTGCGGCTCATGCCATCCACGCGGATGCCATCCAGCCGGTAGCTGCCCGACGTTGGCGTATCGAGGCAACCCAGGATGTTCATCAGCGTGGACTTCCCCGAGCCGGACGATCCCATGATCGCGATCAGCTCGCCCTGATTCACCGTGAGATCCACGCCGTGCAGCGCGAACACCTCCGTTCCCGCCATCCGGTAGATCTTCTTCACGCCCGCGATTTCGATCACTGGTGTGGACATGGTCATTTCCTCAGTCTGGTCAGAAACCGCCTGGAGGACCGCCGCGCCGCCCACTGTTCTGCGACTGCAGCGGGTTGGTGGTCGCGGCGCTCGCCGCGCCCGTCGTCGTTCCGGTGGCCGTGCCGATCACGATGCTCATGCCCTGCGTGAGCCCGGTGCCCGACACCGCCGTGCGTGTACCGTCCGTCAGTCCCGTGTGCACGTGGACCGCCGCCAGTGCGCCCTGCGCGTCGAGCGACCAGAGCGTGGCGCTCGAATCCGCCGCGCCAGCCTGCGGCTTCCGCGCACGCGCCGTCGCGGTGGAGACGGTCGCTGCGCCAGTCGGCGTGGTCGTCGCGGGACGGAACCGCAGCGCGGCATTCGGCACCAGCAACACGTTCTGCGCCGAGCCCACGTCGAACTTCACGGTCGCCGTCATGCCGGGCAGCAGCCTGGCATCCGGATTCGCCACCGAGATGACCGCGGTGTAGTTCACCACGTTATTCACGGTGGCCGAGTTGATGCGCACCTGGCGCACGGACCCCGTGAAGCTCTCGCCCGGGTAGGCCTGCACGGTGAACGCCACCGGCTGTCCGTCCTGGATCTGACCGATGTCGCTCTCATCGACGGTCGCGAGGATCTGCATCTGCGAGAGATCGTTCGCGATCACGAAGAGCTGGGGCGCCGAAAGACTCGCGGCGACGGTCTGTCCCACGTCCACGTCGCGCTCGACGACGATGCCGTCAATCGGTGCGTAGATCGAGGTGTACGCGAGATTCTGCTTCGCCTTGTCGAGCGCGATCTGCGCCGACTTGCCGTTCGCGACAGCGACCTGATAGTTGAGCTGCGCCGTCTCGAACTCGGGGTCGGTCGCGAATCCCGAATCGTGCAACTGCTTCTCGCGTGCGTAGTCTCCCTGTGTTTGCTGCAGCGTGGCGTTCCCGCGTGCCACGCCGGTTTCGGCGTCGGCAACGGCCTGCTGCTGCAGCGTGGGATCAATGCGCGCGATGAGCTGTCCCTTCTTCACCTTGGTATTGAAGTCCGCGTAGATGGCCGAGATCTGACCGGACACCTGCGTCCCGACCTGGATGGTCGTGACGGCGCCGAGCGAACCCGTAGCCGATACCGTGGACTCGATGTTGCCGCGCTGCACCGTGGCAGTGCGATAGGCCGGCGTCGCGTCGGCGCGAGTGTGCCGGTACACGACGTAGCCGCTCGTCACGAGCGCAATCGCCAGCAGCGCGATGGTCAGCAATTTCTTCTTCATGGTGTCTCCTCTCAGCGATCAGTGACGGGACCGTGCATCCATCCCGCTGCTGAATGATACGCGGCTGAAGCGCGTAAGTTACTGATTTGTATTGAGTTGCACGCCAGCGTTCCGAATCGACCGGCGGACGATACGAACTGCACCAGCGGGCCTGACGTGGCGTTCGCTGCCATGCCGTGCCACTCGTGCACACGCAGGTGCATCTCGTGCAACGGCCTCTCGCGCGTGCACGCGGGCCGTGCCTATGATTCGCCTGTGACGATCAGCCTGTTCGAGAAACCCGATGCCTCGCGGCCGGATGCGATGTCGCTCGCCATGACGACGGAGCGCTTTCCGCTCTCCGCGCGCGATATCGCCTTCATGGTGGCGTTCTGGGCGATCTATGCACTCCTGAACATCGGCAACGACGTCTTCATTCCGCGGGGTGGCGGACCAAACGCCATACCGCTGTCCGCATGGGTCATTGTCACGTTGCAGGAGGCGGCGCTCTGGGCGGTGCTCACGCCATTCATCGTGTCGCTGGCTGCCCGGGTGGGCACCTGGCGTTCGAGCCGCTTCATGCACGTCACGGTGCTGCTGCTGATCGGCATCGGCGTCGCACTCGGCGTGGCGCTCGTCGGACGCGCGGTGCGCGGCGCGCTGCTGGCGCCACCGGGCGGAAATCCCAATCGTCCGCACGGTCCGCCGCTCTGGTTCGGTTTCATCAACGCGCTCGTGATCTACCTGGGCGTGCTGGCGGCCGGCTTCGCGCGCGCGTACTCGCTGCGCTTCCGCGCGCGGCGCGAACAGGCCACGCAGCTCCAGGCGCAGCTCGCCGAAGCGCGACTCGACGCCTTGCGTCGCCAGATCGATCCACACTTCCTGTTCAACACGCTGAATGCGGTGTCATCGCTTGTGGAGCGGGACCCCCGTGGTGTGCGCCGGATGATCTCGCGACTGAGCGAACTGCTCCGCTTCAGCATGGAGGGCGCCCGGGATCCGGAGATCTCCCTGCGCCGTGAACTCGACCTGCTCGATCGCTACCTCGACATCATGCAACTGCGCTTTCAGGGGCGGCTCGAGGTGGCGCGTCGGGTGGACGACGCGGCGCTCGACATGCTGGTGCCGAGCATGGTGCTCCAGCCGCTGGTGGAGAACGCCATCAAGCACGGCGTGGAGAAGATCACCGGTCCGGGGCGCATTGATCTCGACGCGCAACTCGAGAACGGTGTGCTGGTCCTGCGCGTGAGCGACAACGGACCCGGGTGGGCACCGGATGCCTCGCCCATGCGTGATGGCATCGGCCTGCGCAACACGGCGGCGCGGCTCGAGCAGCTCTACGGGGGCGCGGCACGATTCACGCTCTCGCGGCGCCCGGATGGCATCACGGTGGCCGAGCTCCGCGTGCCCGCGCGGAGCGCGTCGGAGCTCCGGGTGCAGGGCGTGGACGTGACGGCGGGCGAGGCGCAGCATGTGCGCTGAATCCGCCGCCCCTGATCGGCGGATCCGCGTACTCATCGTGGATGACGAGGCACTCTCGCGCCTTCGACTCCAGGATCTGCTGCGCGATACGGCGGGGGTCACGGTGGTGGGTGAAGCCCCGGACGGCGACAGCGCGGTCGAGGCGATTCGCGCGCTCAGTCCCGACCTCGTCTTTCTGGATGTGCAGATGCCGGGCCGGAGCGGACTGGACGTCGTGCGCGAGGTCGGGCCGGCCGCGATGCCGCTGACGATCTTCGTGACGGCGTTCGATCAGTATGCCTTGCAGGCGTTCGACGTCGCGGCCACGGACTACCTGGTCAAGCCATTCGACGACGAGCGGTTCGAGCAGGCGCTGCAGCGGGCGCGGCGTGCGCTCGCCCTGGAGGGGGTGGAGCGGGCACGCGAGCATCTCCTGACGCTGCTGCGGGAGAGCGAGTCGCTGGGCGGCTCGCCGCGCGGGCCTGGCGCACGTGCACCCGGGCCCTATCTCGAACGTCTTGCCGTCGAGATGCACGGCCAGGTGAAGCCGGTCCCCGTCGCGCAGATCGACTACATCACCGCGGCGGGCCCGTACGCCGAGCTGCACGTGGGCGAGCGCCGCTACGTGATCCGCGAGGCCATGCAGACGCTGGAAGAGCGGCTCGATCCGAACAGGTTCATGCGGGTGCACCGCTCGGTGATCGTGCGGCTCGACCTGGTGGACGCGCTGCACCGCGGTGGCGGGGGCGATTACGAGCTGCAGATGAAAGGCGGCGTGCGGCTGCGGGTGAGCCGGTCGCGCCGCGAGGCGCTGGAGCGGTGGCTGGGGCTGTCTCCATGAGGGGCGAACGGCGCTGAGCGAGCCGCATGGACTGAAGTTTCAGCAGCCACTGCAACATATACTTGCACATTGGGCAATTTGTACGGCTGCTATTGCCAAATGTCACACGGATCGTGCAGATTTAGCACGTCCATGAAGACACTATATTCATTGACGTGCTCGCGCCCACTGACCGGCCGCCATCTCTGACATTCGGAGTATCAACCCCATGACCGCCCCAGGTCTTACCGCCCGGAAAACCGCGCTCAGGGAAATCACGCAGCGCCGCTCCCCGTCGTCCACCGCCTCGCTCAACGGCACCTCCAATGGCGCCGGACCGCACTCCACGTCCGAATACTTTGGCATCAATACGCTCGGCGCGCGCCAGATGCGCGCCAAGCTGCCGCGCGATGTCTACGCCCGCCTCGCGTCCGCCATTCGCCACGGCAAGAAGCTGGACCAGGACATCGCGCCCACCGTCGCGCAGGTGATCAAGGAGTGGGCGGTCTCGCGTGGCGTCACGCACTTCACGCACTGGTTCCAGCCCCAGACGGGACTCACCGACGAAAAGCACGACGCGTTCCTCTCGTTCGACGACAACCTCCAGCCCATGGAGTCGTTCACCGCCGAACAGCTCATTCAGAGCGAGCCCGATGCGTCCAGCTTCCCGTCCGGCGGCCTGCGCGCTACATGGGAAGCGCGCGGCTACACGGCGTGGAACCCCGCGAGCCCCATCTTCATCGTCGAGTCCGCGGGTTCGCGCACGCTGTGCATTCCGTCGGTCTTCATTGGCTACAACGGTGAAGCGCTCGACGAGGAGACGCCGCTGCTGCGCAGCTCCGATGTGCTGTCCGACAAGGCGATCGAGATGCTCGAGCTGCTCGGCGACAAGGGCGTCTACCGCGTGTACACCACGCTGGGCGCCGAACAGGAATACTTCCTCATCGATCGCGGCCACTTCGCGCTGCGTCCGGATCTCGTCATGAGCGGCCGCACGCTGATCGGCGCGCCGCCACCGCGCGGCCAGCAGCTCGAGGACCACTACTTCGGAGGGATCCCCGAGCGCATCCAGGCCTGCATCGCCGAAGTGGAACACGAGCTGTACAAGCTCGGCGTCCCCATCGTCACGCGACACAATGAGGTGGCGCCGAGCCAGTTCGAGATGGCGCCGATGTTCGAGGAGACGGATGTCGCGGTGGACCACAACCAGCTCGTGATGGCCACCCTGCGCAAGGTCGCGCTCCGGCACGGCCTGCAGGCCGTGCTGCACGAGAAGCCATTCGCCGGCATCAACGGCTCGGGCAAGCACTGCAACTGGTCGCTCGCCATTGCCTCGGACAACGAGCTCGATGGAGTGAACCTGCTGAAGCCGGGGAAGACGCCGCACCAGAATCTCCGCTTCCTCATGTTCCTCGCGGCGGTGCTCAAGGCAGTGCACAAGCACGCCGGGCTCATTCGCGCGGGGATCGCGACATCAGGAAACGAACACCGCCTCGGCGCCAACGAAGCGCCGCCCGCGATCATCTCCGTGTTCATGGGCGAGATGCTCACGCGCCTCATCGATGAGATTTCGTCGGGCAGGTCGTCCAATGGCGCGGCGCAGCAGCTCATCAAGCTCGGCGTCGCGAAGCTGCCGGAAATCCAGAAGGACAACACCGATCGCAACCGCACGTCGCCGTTCGCGTTCACCGGCGCCAAGTTCGAGTTCCGCGCGGTAGGCAGCTCCGCCTCCACGGCGTTTCCCATGATGCTCATCCACGCCGTCGTGGCCGAAGCGCTCGGCGAACTCACGGAGCAGCTCCGCGCGAAGCTTGCGCACGCCAAGTCGCGCGATGAAGCCGTGCTCGCGGTGGTACGCGATGCATTCAAGGAGAGCGCGACGGTTCGCTTCGAGGGGAACAATTACTCGGCCGACTGGGTCTCGGAGGCTAAGCGCCGTGGGCTGCTCAACATGCGCAGCACGCCCGAAGCCCTGGGCCAGCTCATCACGAAGCAGTCGCGCGCGTTGTTCACGAAGCTGGGCATCCTGAACAAGCCGGAGCTCGACTCGCGCTATCACGTGCGCATGGAGCGCTACGTGAAGGACGTGCT
>JBOHTE010000444.1:0-1014 GCA_050733555.1 Gemmatimonadaceae bacterium
TGAGCCTCACCCGATTTCGTGGACGCCTTACGCGCTCTAAGTTTGGGGCGGAGGTGGCGCATGAAATCCAAGCGGAAGGCAGGGTCAGCAGGCCGGCGTGAGCGGCGGGCGTTCAGCGCCGAGTTCAAAGCCGAGGCGGTGCGGATGGCGGCGGAGCGGCGAGCAGCCGGCGGCACGCTGACGCAGGTCGCGCGCGAGTTGGATGTGCGGGCCGACCAGTTGCGCGAATGGGCCCGACAGGCGGCGCGGCGGACGGGCACCGACGTCGAGCACCCAGGCGAGACCGTCGAGCAAGAGAATCGGCGGCTGCGGCGCGAAGTGGCGGTGTTGCGCCAGGAGCAGGCCTTCGCAAAAAAAGTGGCGGTGTACTTCGCGAAGGAGTCGCGTTGAGGTACGCCGTGATCACTCGCCATCGGCGCGAGTTCCCCCTGCGACTCATGTGTCGAGTGCTCGCGGTGTCGCCCTCGGGCTACTACGCCTCGCGCAACCGGCCACCGAGCTGGCACGCGCTGATCGACGAAGTGTTGATGGCGCGCGTGCGGATCATCCATGCCGAGAGTGGGGAGACCTACGGGGCGCCGCGCGTGCACCGGGAGCTGCAGGCGGAAGGCCTGCCGGCGAGCCCCAAGCGCGTGGCCCGGCTGATGCGGGAGGGAGAGCTCGTGGCGCGGCCCCGCAAGGCGCGGCGGGTCTCGACGACCGATTCCGACCACGACGATCCGATCGCCCCGAACCTCCTCGGGCGGCAGTTCGACGTGAATGGGGTGGCGCTCAATCGGGTCTGGGTGGCGGACCTCACGTATATCCCGACGCGGGAAGGGATGCTCTACTTGGCGACCGTGCTGGATCTGGGCTCGCGCCGCTGCGTCGGGTGGGCGATGCGGGAGACGTTGGAGGTCGACGTGGCGCTCAGTGCGCTGCGGATGGCGCGGGAGGCGCGCCGCCCGGCCCCGGGATTGATCCACCACTCGGATCGCGGCAGTCAGCCCGGACTCAACTGGTCGTCGCAACACT
>JBOHTE010000445.1:0-9015 GCA_050733555.1 Gemmatimonadaceae bacterium
CGCAGCGGGAGCCAGAGCGTGAACGTCGAGCCGCGTCCGACCTCGCTCGCGATGGAGATTCGTCCGCCCAATTCCCGCGCGAGCATCTTGCTGATTGCCAGGCCAAGCCCGGCACCTGTCGTGTCGCCGGCGCCGAGCCGGCTGAACTCCTCGAAGATGTAGTCCTGCTTGTCCGAGGGAATGCCAGCACCACTATCGGTGACCTCCAGGACGGCCCAACCGCGAGCATCGCCGGGAGGGCCCGCCTGATGACGTACGCGCACCGTGACCGAGCCGTGCACCGTGTACTTGATCGCATTGGAGAGCAGGTTGGAGGCGATCTGCCGCACGCGCGCCCGGTCGGTCTCGACGACCAGGTTGTCGCGCTCAGCCTCCACCGAGAGGGACAATCCACTCCCGTGCGCTGCGGCGTGATACTCCTCGCTGAGGGCGCGAGCGAGTGCCGCGAGATCCACCGGCTCGTGTACCAGCGCGAGGTTCCCGGTCTCGCCCCGCGCCAGTTCGTGCAGATCGTCGATCAGCGCGAGCGCGCTGTGGATGTTCCGGCGCATGCGGTCGATGCTCGCCTGCTGCGCGGTGGTGAGCTCGCCATACACTCCGATGCTCATCAGCTCCGCGAAACCATCCGCGGCGCCGATCGGATTCTTCACGTCGTGAGTGAAGCCGCGCATCAGTCGCGAGCGGCTCTGGATCACGCGCTCCAGCGCTCGGCGCCGGTCGTGCGCCTCCTCCAGCAGCCGGACTTTCTCATAGGTGAGCGCGGCGAGATGGCCGAAAATTCCGGCACGCGCTACGTCGTCCGGGCGAAAATGGCCGGGCGCAGCGCTCAGGACGAAGAGGGCGCCCATTGGCGTCGTGTCAGAGCCGAGCGGCACGACAATCGCCGAGCCGCCGGCATTCGGCATGATCCGGATGGTGCCCGAGTATTCGGGACATGACAGATCTTCGATGAGCATTGGTGCGCCGCCCGTCACTGCCCGCTCCATGCACGAGCCGGCGAATGGGCACACCGCCTGGAGCGGCGGCACCCCGCTCCCGGCCACCGCGCGCACGACCACGTGCGGCGACTCGCCGGGCCGGGCTCCGATGAGCTCCACGAACGCGCCACGCCCTGCCACCGTCGCGAGCGCCGACTCCGCAATTCGCTGCGTCACCTCATCGACGGTATATGCCCCGGAGAGCGCCTCCGCGGCCTCCCGAAGCGCGGCTTCCTCGCCGACGCGGCGGCGAAGCGTGGCGGTGAGTTGCCGCTCCCGGAGCGTGAGGATGGCCACGCCGCTCATGGCGACGAGCGCCGCGAGCACCAGCACGGCATTGGAGACGATGCTCAGATGCTCGAGCGCGCGCACCTGGTCGTCGCGCGCGACGGCCTCGGCGGCGATGTCCGACGACAGGACGACGATCGCATGCAGGGACGAGTCGTACTGCGCCCGTCCGGCCTGCAGCGCCGCGGCGAACCGGGCACGCGATCCACCCTGCGCCATCAGCGCATCGTTGAGCCGGCGCCAGTCGCCGATTCGACTCCGGATAATGTGTGCGTGATCCGCCGATGCGGTGTCGAAGCGCGTGGCCAGGCCCTCGAGGGCGACGAGCCGTCGCTCATCGTCGGCGGCCGCCGTGCGGTAGCGTGTGAGCCGCGCGCTGTCGCCGGAGAGTGCGTAGCTCTGCAGCGCGACGAGTTCCGTCGCGAGCCCGGTCTGAAGCTGCTCAACGAGCAGCCGCGCCGGCGCGAGCACCTGGGTGGTTTCGCGGAGCAGCGCCGCGATCCGTAACGTCTGGCGCGCGGGGATCGCCACGGAGCCGAGCAGCGCCAGACCAACGAGCACCAGCGGGACCGTGCCCCAGAATCCGGGCCGCGCGTTGCGCGATGCCTGGCGCCCAGCGGCGCGCGAACTCGCTCCAGCCGACGGAGGCGTGCGCTGATCCACGGCGCTCGGGGGTGGCGTGATCACTCTGCCTTCCGAGGTCGGGAGCCCTCCAGTTCGGCACCGGGAGCCGTCATGCGCTCGGTGCGAGCACGCCTCTGGTTACCGACACGGCCTCGCGGAGCATCTGATTGGCGTAGCCCCATTCGTTGTCGTACCAGCTCATCACCTTGACCAGATCCCCGTCGACGACTCGCGTGAGGTCGAGGTCGACGATCGATGCCCGAGGATCGCCGATGATATCCGAGGAGACGAGCGAGTCCTGCGACACGCCGAGCACCCCGGTGTAGCGCTCCGTGCGGGCCTCGCTCGCGAGGATCTCGTTCACCTCGGCGGCGGTGGTCTTACGCAGGGTGACGAAGGTGATGTCCGCGATCGACCCGATGGGAACCGGTGCGCGGATCGCAATTCCGTCGAACAGGCCCGCGAACTCCGGCAGCGCACGCGTCGTCGCGAGTGCGGCACCCGTCGTGGCCGGAACGAGGTTCGCGGCCGCGGCCCGGCCACGGCGGAAGCGCTTTCTTGGTCCATCGACGAGCGCTTGCGACGCGGTATACGCGTGCACGGTCGTCATCACCGCCTTCGCGATCCCGATGCGCCGGCCCATGACCTCGACGATGGGCGTGATGCAGTTTGTTGTGCAGCTCGCGCAGGAGATGATCACGGGCATGCCACCTGGCGCGTTCGCGCCATGGACGACCGTCTCCACCTCTCCGCCCTTCGACGGCGCCGACAGCAGGACGATCCGCGCGCCGGCACGGATGTGTTTCTCGAGATCCTGACGACGTGTCAGCGCCCCCGTGCATTCAAACACGAGTTCGACGCCCAGCTCCTTCCAGGGAAGATCCGACGGATCGCGGCTCGTCAGCGTCCGCACCTGGCGCCCGGCGACGACCAGGTCGCCTCCATTCACTGTCACCGACTTCGAGTACCGCCCGTAGATCGTGTCGAAGCGAAGCAGATAGGCGAGGTTCTCGGCATCGACCAGGTCGTTGACTGCAACCAGCTCGAGCGATTGCTCATCGGTGACCAGCTTCAGGATCGCGCGCCCGATGCGTCCCAGGCCGTTGATGGCGACCTTGGTGCTCATTCCGTATTCCTCATATTCGCGTCGCTGCCCGGTCCGTTCACCGTCGCGCCTGGGCCGAATGGACCGCATGCTCGGCGAGGATGCGCGCGATTGTCGGAAAGGCCTTGCGCGCGGCATCCGGTACGTGGCGCCAACCCTCGGTGCCGGGCCGGCCCGCCCAGTAGTCGAACGGCTCGGCGCCGGGCCCCAGCGGCTTCCCCACGATGATCCGCCCGACCATCCCCGCGGCCTCGTGCGGCATGCAGTAGTAGTCGTAGACACCGGGCACCGTGAGCGTGACCTCGAAGTGATTCCCCGGATTCACCAGGTATCCCGAATCCCAGGGCTCCGCCTTCTCTGGAATGCGCAGCGGGTGGTGGTCGTTCTTGGGGTGATAGGCCGTGGTGGTATGGACGTTTTCCTTGACCACCCAGCGAATCGTCGTCCCGGGCTCGACGAGCACGCCCATGGGATCGAACCAGACCTTGCTCCCCGCCGGGTCGCTCCTCATCGCGATCTCCATCACCGTGCTCCACGGGGCCGGCGCACGCCACCGAGGTGGCAGCGCCAGCCCGGTGAGGAGTGCGCCCGCGGTCTGCATAAATGCGCGTCGAGTCGTCATAGCCAATCCATGTTCAGCGCGGTGCCGGCGTGGCGGACATCGTCGGCGCCTTCGCCGTGCTGCTGATCTGTAGCCGGATCCACATGCCCGCGGCTGCGTGCCCGGGCACACCACACACGATGAAGTAATCGCCAGGTGGATCAGCAGTGAAACGCATGGTGTCTTTCCCGAGTGGCCGCAGTCCCTCACTCAGCCTGACTGTGAACGCCCGCGGTATGGCCGGGACAGACGGTGCCGCCTGCATCGGGAGTGTGCCGGCGACCACTATGGCGCTGTGCGGCAGCATGCCGTCGTGATTGACGAAGTCCATCTCAACGGCCCAGCCTGCGGGAATCACGAGGGTGAAGCCGCCGTCGGCAAACCCATTGAAGTTCAGCGCACCATTGACGCCCGTGAGCCCCGCGATCAACTGGAACCGTACTGTCTTCGCGCCCGCGTCCACCGACAGCCAGTTGGGATCCACCGGCTGCCGCTGGGCGCTCGCGAGCGCTGGCGCGACCAGGGCGAGAGCCACGATCGCGACAAGTTTCTTCATCGTCCCGCCCACGGCTTCGGCAGGCCGAAAATCATCACGGCATCACCGAGGGGGTAACTGAGTTGGAAGTTGCCCCCGCACGCGACGGCGATGAACTGCTCGCCGTCCAACTCGAAGGTCATCGGTGCGGCGTTGCATCCGGCGCCGGCGTGGAACTGCCACAACAGCTTGCCTGTCTTCACGTCGAAGGCGTTGAAGTTGCCGTTGCCCTCGCCAGTGAAGACCAGACCGCCGGCGGTTGCGAGCGACCCGCCCATCATCGGCTGATCAACCTTGTTCTGCCACGCGATCTTGCCTGTGTTCAGGTCCACCGCCGAGAACAGGCCATACTGCGGTTCTCCAGCGATGCCGACGAATGCAGAGCCGAGCCACAAGCGCCCCTTCTGCCATGGTGCGGGGTGGGTCTTGTAGTTCATCGGTTGATGGAGTCCCGCCACGAACGCGTAGGCGAGCTTTGGATCCACCGAAATCGGCGACCACTCGGAGCCTCCGTTGGCACCGGGCAGCATCCGCGTTCCTTCGGCAGTGGGCGGCGCGAACATGTTTTCCTGCGGCACGAAGTTCTGACTCTTGCGCACCAGCTTGCCGGTGGCCGCGTCGACCACGTACAGCCAGCCGGTCTTGCCGGCGTGCAGGACGACCTTCCTGTCACCCAGCATCGTCACCACCGACGGGGACGTGGCATCGAGGTCCCAGACGTCATGGGGCACGGTTTGGTAATACCACTTGGTCTTGCCAGTGGATGCATCGATCGCGACCATGGCGTCCGTGAAGAGGTTGTCGCCGGGGCGCGCAGTGCCATCGAGGTCTGGCGACGGATTGCCGACGGTGACGAAGATGGTGTTGGACGCCTTGTCGTACGCGGGCGTCGTCCAGACACCGCCGCCGCCGCGCTGCCAGGCATCCGCGTATGTGGCGCTGTCAGCTTTCTCCTTCGCGATATCCCGGTGGAGGTCGGCGTTTTCCGCCCTGGTCGCCCAGGTCCCCCACCACCCGTTGGTCGCCACCGGGTCTTCGCCCGGGGCCGGGATTGAATACCAGCGCCACGCCTGCTTGCCCGTGGCGATGTTGTACGCGGTGAGGTGACCGCGGATGCCGTACTCGCCACCGGACACACCGACAATGACGTTCTCACCTACCACGAGGGGCGCCATTGTAATGCTGTAGCTGAGCGATGGATCCGCGTCCTGCACCTCCCACTTCGGGTCGCCCGTGATAGCATCGAAGGCGAGCAAGCGAGCGTCGAGCGTCCCGACGAACACGGTGCCGCCGGCGATGGCGACGCCGCGATTGACCGGCCCACAGCACGTAATGACGGGACCGATCTTCGGCTCCTGTCTCCACAGCTGCTTCCTGGTTCGCAGATCGTACGCGATGATGGCCTCGCTGTATGGCGTCGTCACGTACATCCTGCCGTCCACCACGATGGGCGTGGTCTCGAGCGAGCCGAGCTTTCCGGTGCCCGTCTGAAATATGATTCTGGGCACGAGGTCCTTCACGTTGCGCACATTGATCTGCGCGAGCGTGGACCATCGTTGGTTCCAGTCACTTCCGCCGTACGTCGGCCAGTTGGTCTGTGCCTGTGCGGGCACGACGCCAATGGTAGCCGCGGCAAGCGCCAGCCATGCGTATTTCATGTGTATCTGTCCTCGAGATGGGAGAGGGGCGCGGGCTACTTATTCAGCGCCGCCGCTTTGGTCGCTGAGATGTACCAGACGATGATGTGGTAGTGCGGCTCGGCCACACCCGGATGGCCGGCGTTGTACACGATGTCGACGTGATCCACGGGCTCGCCCTGTCCGATTTTCAAGCCTGTGAACGCTTTTTGGGCGTTCATGTCCTTGAGCGGGATCATGTAGATCGAGCTCACGAGGTGCCCTTGCTGGTCGTAGGCGAGAAACGGCCCGGCGGGGAGTGTGGCGGGATCGACGTACAGGGTCCCGAGGCCGGGCAGGAAATCGGGAAGCGGAACGAGCTTGCTGACCTGCTGATACGCGCCACCGGGCGGCGAGGTACGCTGCGCCAGCGCGCTGTGGGGGGAAGCGAAGAACATGCCGGCGCCGACTACACCGGCGAGGGCAGTGAGTGCGAAACGTTTCATGGGGCATCTCCCTATGGATGTCGAGTTTCTGTGTGAGCGTCCGAGCACGCGTGCGAGTCTGGCGTGGTAGAGAGGGCGGCTGCGGCCATTCTCGATTCAACTTGGCTGCCCTTCCGCATGGGATCCTGTCTCCTCCAGCTCCGCATGACAAAGATTCCCCACCGATTGTGAAGAGAGCATGAAAAGGAGAGGAAGCTTTGCCTAATCGCGGCGTCGCTCCGCCCCGCTGTGCGTTGGTCGGCGGTATCTTGCGACATGACCGGATCACCCACCGTCCAGCCTCCGTCGATGCAGGAACGTCTCAGGAGACTCGAGGTCGCGACCGCGGCGCTCATCGCTGACGCATCTCTCGCGGCGGTCCTGCAGCGCGTCGTGCAGGTGGCCGCAGAGGTGATCGGGGCCCGCTACGCGGCGATCGGAGTGATCGGGCCGGACGGGAAGATTCTGGAGAGCTTCACCACGTACGGGATCGACCCGGAGCTCGAGCGCCGGATTGGAGCGCCGCCAAGCGGCCACGGCATCCTTGGCCTGGTCATCCGGGAGGCCAAGCCGATTCGGCTGCCGGATCTGACCGCCCACTCCGACAGCTACGGGTTCCCGCCGCACCACCCGCCGATGCATTCGTTTCTCGGTGTTCCGATCGTCGGACGGCGAGGCGTCTTCGGGAACCTCTACGTCACCGAGAAGACTGGTGGCGAGCAGTTCACCGAGGAGGACGAGGACATCGCGATACTGCTCGCGGCCAAGGCAGCCGCGGCGGTCGAGAACGCGCGGCACCATGAAGAAAGTGCCCGACTGCTCGACGAGGTGCAGCAGCTACAACGCGCGCGGGAGCGGTTCTTCGCAATGGTGAACCACGAGCTCAGAAACGCGTTGGCGGCGGTCTACGGCTGGTCGGAAATGCTGGTTCGGAAGCGGGATCCGGCGACAGTGCCTCGAGCTGCGTTCGAAGTCCTGGACTCGGCACAACACGCGATTGCCATCATCAACGACTTGCTGGATCTGAGCCGCCTGGACGAGGACCGTCTGAAGCCCGTCATCAGAGTGGTCGAGCCCTCATCCATGGCCACGCGTGCGATGGTCCGCGTGACCCCCGCGGCGGACCGCAAGGGAATTACCTTTCGGGTGACGCGGAGTCCCGATCTGCCCAAGTGCGCAACGGACGTCAACCGGGTCGAGCAGATTCTGGTCAACCTGCTCGGCAATGCCATCAAGTACGCTCCCGAGCGAAGCGTCGTTCAGGTGAGCATGACGTCGCGCGACGGACGTGTCGCGTATCGGATCGAGGACGAGGGCCCGGGGGTGCCACCGAGCGAGGTGGAGCGGATCTTCGACATCTACGTGACCAGGGCTGACGAAGAGAGTCGAGGACTCGGCCTGGGCCTGCCCCTCTCCCGGCGTCTCGCGCGATTGCTCGGAGGCGAGCTTCGTGCGGTGGTGGTCCCCGGCAAGGGGGGGCGCTTCATCCTCGAACTCCCCGCGATTCCATCCTGAAGACATCTTCACGCTGCATTTCGCCCTGGTTCAGACACGCCGTCGAGATTGATATCCATGAAGATCCTGGTGGTCGAAGATGACTCCAAGGTGGCCGGGTTCATCGACCACGGCCTGAGAGAGGAAGGCAACGTTGTGGACGTGGCCTGCGACGGCGATGAGGCCACCATGCTGGCCCACGTCAACGATTACGACATCATCCTGCTCGATGTCCTGCTGCCGAAGAAGAGCGGATTTCAGGTTGCCGCCGAGCTCCGGCGAGAAGGGCGGAGCACGCCAATCCTCATGCTGACCTCACGCGACGCCGTCGAAGACGTGGTGCGCGGACTCGACGCCGGCGCCGACGACTACCTCGCCAAGCCGTTCAAGTTCGACGAGCTGCTGGCCCGAATCCGCGCCCTCCACCGGCGCGGCGGCGCCGAGCGGCTCGAGGTGCTGCGCTGCGGCGCGATCGTGCTGGACCGCCTGCACCACGCGGTGACGGTCAATGAGCGGCGCCTGGACCTCACGGCCAAGGAGTTCCAGCTCCTCGAGCACTTCATGCTCCACCCTGGGGAGATCATCCGCCGGACCGCGCTTCTGGAGAAGGTGTGGGACATGCATTTCGATCCCTGGAGCAACGTGGTGGATGTCCATGTCGGGAACCTGCGCCGAAAGCTGACGCGAGCGGCGGGCGAGCCGCTGTTGGACACCATCCGCGGGGTGGGCTTCCGTCTCGGCCGAGACAGCGCCGAGGACGACACGGCGCCGTTGCCCTGAGCTTCCGTTGTTCTGTCAGCCTGACGAGCAGCGGCGCCCACAAACACTACGGCGCGGCACTGGCCGTGGAGGAGCATACTGATGGTTGCGACCAAGCGAGCGTACGAGCCATACGCGCCGGCGGACGGCTACCGCGTGCTCATCGACCGGCTCTGGCCACGCGGCATGGCGAAGGCCGACGCGCACCTGGACGCGTGGGCGAAGGACATCGCGCCGTCGCGCGAGCTGCGGGAGTGGTACGAGCACGATCCGGCCAAATGGCCGGAGTTCCGCAAGCGCTACGCGCAGGAGCTGAAGGCGCGCGCCGCGCAGGCCGTGCTCGATGACCTGGTTCGCCGCGCCCGACGCGGCCGCGTCACACTCGTGTACGCGTCGCGCGCCGCCGACATCAGCGACGTCGCGGTGCTCAGTCAGCTCCTCGAGCGTCGGCTGAAGGCACGGAAGGCGGAACGTCGCGCCGCGCCCGCGGCGCGGGCAACTGGCGCGAAGCGAGCGGGCCCGTCCGAGGAC
>JBOHTE010000446.1:0-2381 GCA_050733555.1 Gemmatimonadaceae bacterium
GTGTAGCGCCCGCCCGCCTCACTGATTCGACGAGCGCGCACACACGCTGCCGAAGATGGCGGGGGATGCGGTACCTGACAGGGGCACCAGACCGGGGCTGCCCCTGTCTGGTGCCCCTGTCTGGTACCGCATCCCCCGCCATCTTCGGCAGCGTGTGTGCGCGCTCGTCGAATCAGGGAGGCGGGCGGGCGCTACACCGGCGGAGCCGCCGGCTGCGATTCGCGCAGCACTTCGGGAATCGCCTCGATGGGACGACGGGCGTTCACCGCTGCCGTCAGATACGCGAGCGCCAACGCGGCGAATGACGGTGCGCTGATCCGGAGCCACGAGAGCACCGGCACCGGTGCCACCAGGCACCCCGCGCAGAGGATCAGCAGCAGGATGGCATGCGTGCGAGCGACACGGCGAAGCGTCATGACCTGCTTCCGTTGGTAACGGGTCTGTTTCCGTTCCGGAGTTGGCCGCGCCGGCAGCGTCGCTCCGGCCCGGTCAGGGGATGCTGCTCGCTTGGCAACCATGGTGCGTGAGGCCGGATCCGTCAATCAGGAAGCAGATCCCGGCCGTGACGCCAACGATATTCACGGGAGAGCGCTTCGTGAATACAGAGAGCTCCACACTGCGCCCGCGTGACCTCATGCACGACCTCATGCACCAGCAGTTGAACGCGACCGAGCGTCCGTGACTCCGCACGAGTCAGAGGCTGCTCACGGGCCGGCTCATTCCGGGTACAGCATCCTCGCCATCTCGGGCAGCCTGCGCGCGCGCTCGTCGAATAGCGACGTGCTGCGTGCCGCGGCCCTGCTGGCGCCCGCGGTGGTGAAGATCCGGCTCTTCACCGACCTCGCCGCGCTGCCCTACTTCAATCCCGACCTCGACACCGAAGGAGCAGTGCTGCCTCGAGCGGTGCAGGACTTCCGCGCGCAGATCGCCGTGGCCGACGCACTGCTCATCTGTTCGCCCGAATATGCTCACGGCGTACCCGGAGTCCTCAAGAACGCGCTCGACTGGCTGGTGAGCGGACCCGAGATTCCATTCAAGCCGGTTGGCCTGCTCAACGCGTCGTCGCGCTCGACGCACGCTCATGACTCCCTCGCGGAAACGCTGCGTACCATGTCCACCGTGCTGGTGCCGGAGGCGTCGGTCACCCTGCCGCTCGACGGTCGCCACCTGGACGCGGCCGGCATTGCCGCGCGGCCGGAATTCGCCGTACCGCTCCGCGGTGCAGTGGAGGCACTGGTGAACGCCGCGAACCGATCCCGGTAGCGCGTAGCACTCTGTCGGCTGAGTGCGGATGCGCCCGTGCCGCCGTGGACCGCTCATGCGGATTCGTTTCTGACGATCTGGTCGGCGCCATTGTCGTGCTGGTGCGTGCGCTTGCCAAGGCGAACGCTGCCATCCTTGCGATCACGATCGCACAAGTCCAAGCCCGATTTCCTGCACCCGCTATTGCGGCAGCAACTCTTCGAGCGCGAAGCGCGTTTTGGGCAGGAGCTCGGATTTGTCGAAGTACTGCGTGACGACCTGCATGGCGTCTGCAGACGTCGCGATGTTCAGGAATCGCAGCAGATATCGCACGTCGTCCACATCGTGGAACTCTTCGCCAAGCCGCATCGCGGCGCACTTCATCGCCAGAAGGTACGCCGGCTGGGCGACGAACACCCGCAGGTGTGTGAGTTCGAGGTAATCGTTGAAGCGGCCGCGCGAGCCGAGGAAACCCTTCACGGCGTCGTTGAGCCAGCTGTCGGGCACGTCGGCGTGCGCGGCCACCCGGGCGGCTGCTTCACGGACCGCTTTCGCGGGCCTGAAGAACGCGTCGACATTACGGGTGGCAGCACGGGCATCGAGTGCAAGGCACATGACCGCACCGCCCACCACGTATACCTCACCCACGATGCCCTGCGCCGCGATTTCGTCATTCAGGAGGTTGAACAGCCGATGAATGTCGCGCCTGGTGAACTTGACGGGGTGGGACATGTCGCAACCGCCTTATACGCGTGTGCCGACACCGGCATCGGCAAAGATGTTTCGCCGCCGGAACACCCCTCACGTGCGCGGCCTGCTCCACCAGGGCCGCGACATAGTTCTGCACGAGCGGCGCCAGCCCATGGAGGTCCGCCCGGGCTACGGCGGTTCCGAACTCCGTTGTCGCAAGCGGCGCGAGGAAGTCGTGCAACTCGGCGAGGGCGAATCGGCGGTCGGCGTCATCGCGCAATGCCGCAACGATCGCAACGAACCGGTCTGCGCCGCCCGGGAGCGCGCGCGAGAGCACGTAGGCGGACACGTCCTGTCCCGCCACCGTGGTCCCGCGAGATCAATGGTGCATCAATGGCGTCAAGGATCAATGGATCAATGGGGTCAGAGTCGATTGAAAATCAATCGAC
>JBOHTE010000447.1:0-2801 GCA_050733555.1 Gemmatimonadaceae bacterium
CCCATTCCCCCTTCCCACCATTCCCCATTCCCGATTGCCGATTCCCCAGGGGCGGGTGGCGGGGTGTGGTTGATTGCCGATTCCCAAGGGTGGGGTGGCGGGGAGTGGCCTGTTCCCCATTCCCCACCTAGCTTCCGGCCACGCGCTCCCTCTCGTTTCCTCAGCGACCATCATCATGGTGCAGACAAGGACTCGCGCGATCGTGCCGAGCACGACGGGCGCTACGAAGCAGGACATTCTCGCGCTCGCGGCCAGGAATAACGTTCGCTTTCTGCGACTGCAGTTCACGGACATCCTGGGCGTCAACAAGAACGTGGAAGTGCCGGCGACGCAGTTCGAGAAGGCGCTGTCGGGCGACATCATGTTCGACGGTTCCTCCATTGAAGGGTTCGTGCGCATCGAGGAATCGGACATGCTGCTCGTGCCGGACCTGGATACGTTCCGCGTGTTCCCGTGGGGGAGCGGAGAAAATCGCGTCGCGCGCGTGATCTGCGACATCAACCTGCCGGATGGGACGCCATTTTCCGGCGATCCGCGTGCCGCGCTCAAGCGGCAGATCGCGCGGGCCGCGAAGCTCGGCTTCACGATGAATGCGGGGATGGAAGCCGAGTTCTTCATGTTCAAGCAACCGGTGAACGGCGGGCCGTCCACGGAGACGCACGACGTGGGCGGCTACTTCGATCTCGCGCCGGTGGACCTTGGCGAGGATGCGCGTCGCGCGATCGTGGATGTGCTCGAGCAGATGGGATTCGAGGTGGAAGCCGCGCATCACGAAGTCGCCAACGGCCAGCATGAGATTGATTTCCGCTACGCAGACGCCCTGACGACGGCGGACAACATTGCGACGTTCCGTTTCGTCGTGAAGTACGTGGCGCAGACGTTCGGTCTCGTGGCGAGCTTCATGCCCAAGCCCGTCTACGGGCAGAATGGCAGCGGCATGCACACGCATCAGTCGCTGTTTCGCGGCGCCGACAATGCGTTCTACGATCCCCGGGCGCAGTGGCAACTGAGCAAAATCGCGCTGCACTACATTGGCGGGCTGCTGCGTCACGCGCGGGGCTTCTGCGCGATCACCAACCCGCTGGTGAACTCGTACAAGCGACTGGTGCCGGGATTCGAAGCGCCGGTGAACGTCGCCTGGTCCATGCACAACCGGTCGCCGCTCATCCGCGTGCCGGAGCGCCGCAAGACCGGCACACGCGTGGAGCTGCGCATGCCGGATCCGAGCGCCAACCCCTATCTGGCGCTCACCGTGATGCTGGCCGCGGGGCTGGATGGGCTCGAGACGAAGGCCGACCACCGCGAGCCGGTGGACACGAACATCTTCGAGATGTCGCACCGGGAGAAGCGGCGGCTGCGAATTGATGATCTGCCCGGGGATCTCAACGAAGCGTGCGCCGAGCTCGAGAAGGACAAGGTCGTGCGCGACGCGCTCGGCGCGCACATCACGGCCAACTTCCTGGAGGCCAAGCGGCTCGAATGGCGGGAGTACATCTCGCAGGTGAGCCAGTGGGAGCTGGACGAGTATCTGGGGAAGTACTGAGGTAAGCGACCTCAGGTGCCGCCGAGGCCGCTGCCGCCGCTCGGCAGCGCACTGATCGTGGAACCGGGACAGGAGCATATTCACTTCTTCGACGCGGGCTCCACGCTGCGCCTGTCCTGAGAACAGCCCGAGCCATCACGCCCGCTGCAGCATCACGCGCCGGTTTTCACGAGGAGGATCCCATGCCAGACATGAATCGAGAAACATGGCGGCGCATCGTCGCCTCGGCACTGGACTGGCGGGAGGCGCACGCCACGTTCGACGATGCCGTGACCGGTCTTCCAGCCGCACTGCGAGGGAGGCGGCCGGCGCGGTTCCCGCATTCATCGTGGGAGCTGGTGGAACACATCCGGCTTGCGCAGGCCGACCTGCTCGAGTTCATGACGAACCGAGGCTACAGCGCCCGGACGTGGCCGGCCGATTACTGGCCGTCGTCACCCGGGCCGCGTTCGGCGAGGGCGTGGAACGATTCCCTCGCAACAGTGGGGGAGGACGCGAAGCGACTGCAGCGCCTGACGACGAAAAAAGGTCTCGACTTCACGGCGAAGATTCCGTGGGGCGATGGGCAGACGTATCTGCGGACGATCCTGGTGGCGATGGACCATACGTCGTACCACGTGGGGCAGATCATCGTGGTGCGGCGGCTGCTGGGGGCGTGGCCGGCAGCCTGATCCAGAGCTGTCGAATTCACAGAACGCCGTTCGCCTCTATGACGCAGGAAGGCCAGTCCTGTGCGCTGATGCGGCCAGACGCGCCGCGGGCGTCAGGACCCACCAATCACCCGGATCGAGAGGATCGCACCATGCAATACCTGTTGCTCATCTATGAGGACGAGACGCGTTGGTCGAACACATCACAGGCGGACCAGGACAGCGAGATGTCGGCCTACCGTGCATTCGGCAAGGAGTTCTCCGCGTCGATCAAGGCGGGCCATGCGTTGCAGCCAACCACCACGGCAACGACGGTACGAGTGCGGAATGGCAAGCGGTTGAGCACGGACGGTCCGTTCGCCGAAACGAAGGAGCAGCTAGGCGGCTTCTACCTCGTGGACGCGCGCGATCTGGACGAGGCCATCGCCATGGCGGCGAAGATTCCCGGCGCCAAGGCCGGCTCGATCGAAGTGCGGCCGATCATGACGTTCTCGTGACATCCATCGATGAGCTCTACCGCGTGGAGTGGGGTCATCTCCTCTCGGCGCTCATCCGCGTCCTCGGTGACATTGATGTCGCCGAGGACGCGTTGCAGGATGCGTTTGCGG
>JBOHTE010000448.1:0-17169 GCA_050733555.1 Gemmatimonadaceae bacterium
GACGTTGGAGATCGCGAAGCTCGCGAGATTCGGGTCCGCATCCCACACCTTGATCGGCGGCACGTAGCTGGCCTCGATGGCGAATCCCGCCGGCAGGCCCACGGTGAGGCGCGGGCGAGCGAGCAGCGGCGCGAGTCTGGTGCTTTCCTGCTTGCTGAGGTAGCACAGACTGGTGTGGGAGATGTCCGCGCCCGGCTCAGGTATCGGCACAATTTCGGCATCCACGCGTACGCTCCACGGTGCAGCCGGCGCGGGCGCCGCGGCCGGCGAGAATGCGACGGGTGCTTCGTAGAACGCCAGCAGTCGTGCCTCGTGGCTGTCTGCTGGCGGATGGCATACCTGCGCGATCGCGCCGGTTGCAACGGTGAGAGAGCCGAGCAAGCCGGGCAGCAGAACTGCACACAGTCGCGCAGGCGACATGACGTGATCCTCAAGTGGGAAGCGGAGAATGGCGAGCGGGGCAAGCCGTTGCTGCACGGCGCCATCCCCGAGGCAAGCGAATCCACTCACGACATGCGAAGTTCCCACCGCCCGATCAGCCGACCTCCTTGAGTTCGATGCGCACGACGGTGCCCTCGCCGTCGGTACTCGCAATGGCCATGGCGCCGCCCCAACCATCCACGAGCTGACGGCTGATCGCCAGGCCCAGCCCGCTCCCCGATGTGCGCGTCGAGAAATGCGGTTCGAAGATGCGCGGCAACACTTCCTTCGAAATTCCCTGCCCATTGTCCGCGACCTCCACGATCACGCGCCCATCTCCGCGCGCACAGCGTAGCTCGACACGCGTGGCCCTGGCCAGTCGCGCATTTTCCATCACGTTGAGCAGCACTTCTCGCAACTCCTCACCACTGGCCATGGCGTGAACCGGCTCCGCACACCCCGTCAGGATCCACTCCACGTCCTCGCGTCCCAACCGCTCGAGGTCCAGCACGTCGCGCGCGATTGCCATCACGTCCACCGGCTCCGCCGCAGCCCGCTCCGCGGGCGCCGTGCCGTAGCGGCTGAAGCCCCGTGCGATCTCATCGAGGCGATCGATTTCCGCGAGGATTCGCGTCACGTTCCGATCGAGAATCAACTCGAAGTCAAAACGTGCATCTCCATATGCGCGCTTGAGATGCTGCACTCCAAGTCGAATCGGTGTGAGGGGGTTCTTGATCTCGTGCGCCACCTGGCGCGCCATCTCGCCCCAGGCCAGCACGCGTTGCGCGCGCGCCAGATCGGTGACGTCGTCCAGCGTGAGCACGACGGCGGCACCTGACCCACTCAGGTGCGTGAAGCGCGCCTGCACCTGGCGCTCGTTGACAGTGAGCTCGAACGCCTCATCGCTCTCGGCGCGCGCCAGAAATTCGCGCGCCCGGCGCGCAATCTCGTCGCTCGCCGTGACCATGTCTGAACCCGCCGGGAGCGGCCGGCCGAGCAGCGTTTCGGCCTGCGGATTGGCGAGGACGACCTTCCCGTCGGCGGAGAGCGCCACCACGCCGCTCGCGACGTTTCGCAGCACGTCCGCGGTGCGGCGCTGCGCCGATTCGAGCGCCGTGCGACTCGCGCCCAGATCCGCCGCCATGCGCCGGAACGCCGAGAACACCGGCGCGAACTCGATGGGCGGACGCCCCGTCAGCGGCGGCTCACGCTCTCCAGCCGCGATCTTGAGCGCCGCCGTGCGGAGACTGGCAATCGGCTCCGCGAGCGTGCTCGACGCCACCTGGCTCAACCAGAGTGCACCCATCGCGCCCAGCACCGTGACGAACAGCACGAGAATGCCGAGATCGCGGCGACGCTGGTCGAGCGCGTCACCCGCGCCGTGCGCGGCGGCGGCGTACACCACTTCCTGCCCGGGCGGCGACATGGCGGCGAGATAGCCGAACAGCACGGAGGTCCCGCCGATGTGCTGCATTCGGCTGGTGGAAACCTCGCGCCCGCTCCCCAGCGTCTGGTACACGGTGGGACTCATGAACCGGCCGATCGGCGCCAGCGCCTTGAAGAGCGGATCGCTCGCTTCGCGCAGCTCGCCGCTGCGAAACACGAGCAGCGGCATGCCCAGCTCGCCCGCCGCGTCCGTGAGCGACTCCAGCGTATCGCCCGTCACGTACGATCGCAGCGCCTCGCGCACCAGCAATGCGCGCGACTGCGCGTCCTCCGACTGGAGCCGCTGATAGCTCCAGAGCGCGAACGCCACCGCCGGCAGCACGAAGAAGCCGAACAGCACGAGGGTGAGCCGCCCGCGGAAGCTGCGCGACCAGCGGCGCGTTCGCGTCCGCGTCCAGCGCAGGAACACGCCCGCCGGGAATGCGCTGAGCGCCCAGAGCATCGCGATCACCAGCAGGTCCAGGAGCACCACCAGCGTGCCGCGCTGCACCAGCGTCGTCGGTGCGCCCAGCGTGATGTCGATGTGCACCCGCGTGGCACCGCGCGCGGTGTGCACGAGACGGTCGCCGTGCAGTTCGCCCGCGTTCCGATACCAGCGTGTCCGGGTGGCGCTGATCGGCGTCGCGGGATCCACGTCCGCGAGCGACAGCAGATAGGGCGGCGGACCACTCTCTCGTGGCTCGATGCCGAGCAGCGCGTTGTAGGGATTGTCCGGAATGAGTCGGGTGCGCGGCGCCACGATGACCGTCGTCACATCGCCCTGCAGGCTGGGAATCGCGAGCACGACGAACACGCCGGGTTCCCCGAGCACCGTCTGGATGACGCGGTCGCATGTCCGGCGCGCCAGTGCCACGATCGGCTCCATCTGGTCGAGTGGCAGCGTGATGGGATCCAGGGCCACGCGTGCGCCGGTCGTGGAGTCATGTGGCCAGGTGCGCAACTGCACGGGGTATCCGGTGCCTACGAGATCCGACTGCATGTACAGTCGCACGAGATCCGAGGTGCTCATGGGCGGATGGTCTTCGGGCACGGCATCGGCAAGCCGGTTCAGCACCGCGTTCACCTCGGGTTCCACCACGCCCAGCCCGGACACATCGCGGTTGGCCAGTGCGGCGCGCCCGCGAATGCCTGCGTTCCACGTGAGTGTGGCGGCACCGAGCGCGGCGATCGTCGCCGCGCACAGCATGCGCCACCGATTGGGTCGCGAGAGGGCGAGCGCACACACCGCCGCGATCCAGAGCAACGCATACCAGTGCGGCCATTCACCGGGCGCACTGAGCACGATGGGCCCCATTACCGCGAGGAGTGCCGCCAGCAGCGGCGCCATCCAGGGGGGAAGCCCGCGCCCGCGTCCCAGCAGTGCGCCTCCGGCGTTCGCCGCGCCGATGAGCAGCGCGGCTGCGACGAGGTAGAGTGCGAGTTCCCAGGCCAGCCAGAGCGGCGTGGATACGCCCCCTGGCGGGGGCGCCACGCCGCGCGCGAGTGCGCGCAGCAGCAGCAGGCCGCCCCCCAAAATCAGCACGACGAGTACCAGCGCCACGCGGCGCGACGGAATGCGCGCGCGGGACCGCACCGTGAGCATGAGTCCCAGGAGCACCAGCGCCGCCGCGATGATGAGCGCCGCCGCGTTGGCGGTGAGCGGTCCGCCAACCGTGGCGTAGTACACCGTGGGATCAAAGAACGCGGAGGCGCTCGAGAATGTCGTGAGCGGCATCAGTGCGACCGCCGCCAGCGCCACGCCGAGCGGCGCGAGGCGCCACCCCAGCGTCTCCTCCTGCCGCCAGGCAGCGATGAGAAAGAGCAGCAGCGTAACGCCCAGAATCACTGCGCCATCGTTGCGAATGTCCTCGAGCACGAGCAGCCGGGCCTCGTCCTGTCCCGGTGCGACGGCGCGCGCCAGCAGGACGGTGTCCGTGCTGGGCGCGTACGCGAATACCGCCGCGTCCCCGGGTGCGGCACCGCGCGGGTACAGCTCGAATCCATCCAGCCCGACGCGCGTCGCGATGCGCGTGCCGATGGCCGTGGTGAGGCCGTCGCCCGGCGGCAGTGCGTTCAGCACCGCTGTCGCGACGGCCCGGCTCTCGCCACGCACCGCCGCCGCGTAGAGGGTGACGTAGAACGGACCGAAGTGGGCACCGATCGGTGCCACGAAGGTATCCGGCATCGTCACGATCCGACCGCTCCAGATCGCCGGCTGCCCGCGCTGGAAGAGGACGAGCCCGCGCTCGGGGTGTTCTCCCCTGATCCGCGCGAGTGCACGAAAGCCCGGCGCTCCGCCGGTGGGGACATCGAGCGCGGCGGTGGCCGCGCTGCGCAGGGCAATGGTGGTCGCCGCCAGTTCGGTCTGGAATTGCGTTGCGCCCCGCGTCATCAGCGCGGCGCGGTAGGCCGGCCAGTGCAGATCGATGCGGTCGAGCCGCCCGCGTGCCATGAAGCCCACCAGGCAGAACAGCAGCAGTCCCGCGACCGCGGCGAGCGCCCAGCGGCGCGCGCGCGCGGACCCCAGCACCGCCACAGTGGCGGCCAGCGCGGTGGCGGCCAGAGCCACGACGAGGTAGCGTACGCTCGGCGTCCGGAGCCAGCCGGAGCCCGCTATCAGCGCGACAGCCGCCGCCACCGTCCAGAGGTGACTCCGCGTCAGCAGCGCGGTCAGCGTGCGCGCACTCGGCGCCCTCTCATCGTGATGCGAAATGACCTTTCCTCCCCGTCCGGATGATGCCGCGCCGCGGTGCCTCAAGGAGATGAATCCGGCTCAGGTCGCGACCGTCATCGCCGCCGACCCCCGACTGATCATCCCCGTCGGCACCTGCGAACAGCACGGGCCGCACCTGCCCATGGGGTGCGCCACCATCATTGCCGAGCGGCTCGCCTTCGACCTCTCGGCAACCACCGGCGTCATCTGCGCGCCGAGCGTTGAATACGGCGTGAACTTCGCCGCCGAACGCGACTTCGCCGGCAACGCGTCCATGCGCAAGAAGACGCTGCACCGGATGCTCAACGACCTCCTCGCGTCGTGGGAAGAATCCGGCTTCCGGGAATTTATCCTCATCACGGCCCACGATCATGACCCGCATCAGGAAGCGATGGAGACCGTGATCACAAAAGTCGCCCGCGTGCGGGTGGTAGATATTCATGCCGTGAACATCCATGATTTGCTGGAGGGACAGCCGGAGCACATGCATGGCGGCGAGGTCGACACCTCGCTCATGCTGTATCTGGCGCCGGAGCTCGTGCACATGGACCGGGCGCAGGACTACATGATCGCGCGCCGGAAGCTGCGCCGCTACCGCCGCGGCAATCTCAAGGTGCCGGCGACGAGCGCCGGTTCGATCGGACGGCCCACGCTGGCCAGCGCGGACAAGGGACGCGCGATCTATGAGCGCGTGCGCCAGCGCATCGGCGAACGCATCTTCCTGGTTCCGGCACCCGATGTCTGAACCTTCTCATCGGCGGGGGGTACCACGTTCATCCATGCGCTATCTGACGCTGTTCTCCGCAACACTCCTCGCGGCGCCGCTGCCATCGCTCGCGCAAGCCGTCGTGGTCGACGAAGGCACCTTCTCGATTTCCCGTGGGGGTTCCCGGATCGGACGGGAGTCGTTCACGATCCGGCGCTCACCCGGACCAGGCGGCGACGTGTACGTGGCCAATGCCACCGTGGACTTCGATGCCCAGCGGCTCTCCCCGGCGCTACGCGCAGACAATTCCTTCTCTCCTCTGGCGTACCAGCTCGAAGTGCGCTCCGGCGGCACGGTGCAGGAGCAGCTCAAGGGACTCGTGGGGCGCGGCCGCTTCAGCGCGCAGATGCGCACGCCCAAGGGCGAATCCACCAAGGAGTACATCGTCTCCGACGGCGCGCTCATTCTGGACGATGATGTCTTTCACCAGTACTACTTCGTCGCCCAGCGCGCCGCGCAGATGGGCGCCGGAGGTGGCACGATTCCCGTCGTGATTCCGCGGCGCAACATGCAGATGATCATGCGCGTCAAGCCGGCGGGCACCGAGAAGGTGACCATTGGCGGCACGGCGATCGACGCGCGTCAGTATGTCCTCACCGAGCCGGGCGGCGCAACGCGGCACGTGTGGGTTGATTCCGCCGGTCGCGTGCTCAAGGTCTCGCTGGACGCCCAGGGTATCGTCGCTGTCCGGGACGAGCTGCCGCGCTGAAGTCCGTGCCCGTCGCAGCACTCGTCCTGCGCGCCCCGGCGCGCGGGGACGTCCGCGTTTGTGCGGGTGCTGAAACCGGCACCCGCCCCAGCCCGTAGGACAGCCAGACACCACGAGAGGATTCTTTACGATGCGACCCACGTTGTTCGTCGCCACCATGCTGTGTGCGCCCATGCTGGCGCTCCCCTGGGGCGCCGTCCGCGCCCAGACTGGTGATACGACGAGCGGGCCCTCCCTGACCATGGATGAGGCCATTCGCCTGGCAATTCAGAACAACCCGGCCCACCTGTCGGTGGTGGATGCCCGGCGCAACGCGACGGCGGCCAAACGTGCCGCGTGGGGCGCCTTCCTGCCCACCGCCAACGCCAGCTTCGGCACGTCCTATCAGCAGTCCGGGAACATTCCGTTGAGCGGCAACCTGTTCAACGTCGGCTCGGACATCTATCAGTCATCGTACTGGCTGGGCCTCACGTACACGCTCAACGCGGCAACGTTCATCAATCCGCGCATGCAGTCCGCCAATGTGCGGGCGGCCGATGCCGACATCGCGGGGTCCGCCGAGACGGTGCGCTCGATGGTGGCGCAGGACTATCTCACGGTGCTGCAGGACCGGGCGAAGGCGGTGCTGCAGGACACGCTCGTGTCGCAGGCGGATATTCAGCTCCAGCTGGCCCAGGCCAAGCTTGCCGTGGGCTCCGGCACCGTGCTCGACGTCACCAAGGCCCAGGTGACCCTGGGGCAGGCCAAGGTCGCGCTGCTGCAGGCGAAGAACCAGGTCGAGATCGACAAGCTCAGGCTCTTTCAGGAAATGGGCGTGCCGGAGCCGGCCAACGTGGACCTCACCTCCACGTTCGAGGTGAAGGCGCCCACGTTCACGGTGGACTCGGTGCTCGCGATCGCGCGGGACGGGAACCCGGCACTGCATGCGCTGGAATCGCGCGACAAGGTCGCCTCGCTCGGCGTGAGCCAGGCGCGGAGCTCGTATCTCCCGACCCTGCAGCTCTCCACGGGGCTGGGCGGCTACACGTACCAATACTCGAACGCGAACGTGCTCGTCCAGGGCGCGCAGTTCCAGACCCAATCCGGGCTCGCGCAGTGTGCCACGTCGGATTCCGTCCGCCTGCGGGTGGGCATGCCGCTGCTGGGTACCTCCTGTACGTCGAGCTATCAGTTCAACAACACGATCGCCAATCAGATCCGCGCGCAGAACAACCAGTTCCCGTTTAACTTCACGAGGCAGCCGCTGCAGCTCAACGCGTCGCTGTCGCTGCCGCTCTTTGACGGATTCCAGCGCGAGCAGCGCATTGAGCAGGCGGAAGCCACGCGCAACGACGCGCGCTACAAGGTCAAGGCGCAGCAGTTGCAGCTCACCGCCGACGTCACCGGCGCCTATCTGAATCTCACGACGGCGGCCCGGACCGTCGTCCTGCAGGAGCAGAATGCGACGCAGGCACGACAGGAGCTGGCACTGGCACAGGAGAAGTATCGTGTGGGTGCCGCCACGTTCCTGGACCTGAGCGATGCCCAGGCCACGTTCCAGACCGCGGAGAACGACCGCATTAATGCCGTCTACGCCTTTCACAAGGCCTTCGCCGCGCTCGAGAGCGCGGTCGGACGCCCACTGCGCTAACCGGGGAAAACGATGAGTCAACGGACGAAGTGGAGCGTCGCCGCGGTGCTGGCGGCGCTCGTGATCACGGTGCTGGTGCTCGGTGCCGCGAAGCGCGGGAACAAGGCGGTGGAGGTGCGCGAGGAGAAGGTGCAACGGCGCGATCTGGTCGCGTCCGTCACCGCCAGCGGCTCGGTGGAGCCGCGAACCAAGGTGGATGTGGCCTCGGACATCAGTGGGCGCATCATCAAGCTCTCGGTGCAGGAAGGCGACATGGTCAAGAAGGGGCAATTCCTGCTCGAGATCGATCCGGCCACGTACAAGGCCGCGGTGCAGCAGCAGGAAGCGCTCGTCGCCAGCTCGCGCGCCGACCTGGCGCGCGCCAACGCAAACCTGCAACAGTCCCAGAGCGCCCTGCACCGCTCCGAGCAGATCCGGAAGACCAACGCCACGCTCGTCTCGGATGAGACGATGGAGCAGCTGAGCACCACGGTTGACGTGAACCAGGCGCTGGTGAACGCCGCGAAGCACAATGTGGACCAGGCGCAGGCAGGGCTGGAGACCGCGCGGTCCAATCTGGCCAAGACGACGATTCTGGCGCCAATGAGCGGTCAGGTCACCCGGCTCAACGTCGAGCAGGGCGAGACGGCGGTTCCGGGCACGTTCAACAAGGACGCGGCCGTGCTGCTCACGGTGAGCGACATGAGCGTGCTGGAAACCAAGATCAAGGTGGACGAGACGGATGTGGCGCGCATCTCGGTGGGCGACTCCGCCGCGGTGGACATCGATGCGTTCCCGGATTCCACCTTCGTGGGTCGTGTCGTGGAGATCGCCAACAGCTCGCTGCAGAACCCGCTCTCCTCGACGGCGAGCAGCACCTCGACGGACCAGGCCGTAGACTATTTTGTAAAGGTCCAGTTGCTCAATCCACCACCGGATACGCGACCGGACTTCTCGGCGACGGCCAAGATCGTCACGGACACGCGCAAGAACGTGCTGGCCATTCCGATCATTGCGCTCACCGTGCGTGAGCATGAGACCACGCCCAACGCCGATTCCGCGCAGCTCGCGCTCGGGAAGCGGCCGCAGAAGCAGGTCGGACAGAAGGAGACGGAAGGCGTGTTCATCGTCGGCAAGGACAACCGCGTGACGTTCCGGGCGGTGAAGATCGGCATCGCGGGCGAGGAATACTTCGAGGTGCTCAGCGGGCTCGAGCCGGGAGAAACCATCGTCTCGGGGAGTTACCAGGCGATTCACGATCTCAAGGACAGCACGATGGTGCGCGAGACGAAAGTGGACGACAAAACCAAGACGGGGAGCAAGACGTGAGCACGAACATACCTGAAGTCGGATTGAGCACCACTGCTGAACGCCAGGCCGTCACGGGACGGGCTGGCATGGCGCCAGGCGAGGACTGGGTGATCGTGACGCGTGGCATCAGGCGCGACTATGACATGGGCGGTGAAGTGGTTCACGCGCTGCGCGGCGTGGATCTCGCCGTGCGCCGCAATGAATACGTGGCGATCATGGGGCCGTCCGGCTCCGGCAAATCCACGCTCATGAACGTGATTGGCTGCCTGGATACACCCAGTGCGGGTGAGTACTGGCTGAACGGCGAGATGGTTTCCACCAAGAAGGACGATGAGCTGGCGCGGGTGCGCAACCGCGAAATCGGATTCGTCTTCCAGACGTTCAACCTGCTGCCGCGCGCCACGGCACTGCACAACGTGGAACTACCGCTGGTCTACGCGGGCGTCAGCTCGACGGAGCGCCGCCAGCGCGCGATCAACGCGCTGGAGCGCGTGCAACTGGCGGATCGCATGGATCACCGGCCCAACGAACTCTCGGGCGGCCAGCGGCAGCGTGTGGCCATCGCGCGGGCGCTGGTGAACCGGCCCGCCATCCTGCTCGCCGACGAGCCCACCGGAAATCTCGACTCACAGACGTCCGAAGAAATCATGCGGGTGTTCGAGGAGCTGGCCAGCAGCGGCCAGACGGTGATCATGGTCACGCACGAGTCCGAAATCGCCGCGCACGCGCGCCGTGTCGTGGTGCTGCGCGACGGCCGCATTGCGTCCGATGAACGGCGCGACTCGTTCGTCGAGAAGGTCGGCGCCGGCGCCATCTAGCTACCAGCTACCAGCCACTCGTGTCTCTCTTCGAGTCCATTCGCCTCGCCATCGCGCAGATCCGCGCGCAGAAGCTCAAGAGCTTCTTCACGCTGCTTGGCGTCACCCTTGGCGTGATGTTCCTCATTGCCGTGGTGTCCATCGTGCAGGGGATGGGCAACTACATGGAGGACGCGTTCGCCGGTAAATTCCTCGGCGTCAATACGTTCACCGTGCGGCGCTTCCCCGACTTCAACATGGGCGACGTGACGCAGGCGGAATGGCGGTCCTGGCAACGCCGTCCCTACATCACCGTCGCGGACGGCGACGCGATCCGCGCCGAGATACCGGACAGCACGCAGTGGGCGCTGCTGAACATGGACTGGACCACTCCGCAGTCCCACTACGTAAATGGCGGGCCGCAGGTGCTGACCGAGGCGGCGTCGCCGGCGTTCTTCGCCATCAAGAACCTCACCGTCACCGAAGGGCGCGAATTCACCGAACTGGAGGACCAGTTGGGGTCGCCCGTGGTCGTGATCGGCACTGACGTGGCTGACCACTACTTCCCCAATCTCGACCCGATCGGCAAGGAGCTCCGCGTGGAGGGCCTGCCCTTCCGCGTTATCGGCCTCCTCGAAAAGCAGGGCAGCGCGTTCGGGTTGTCGCTCGATCGCCAGATGATCGCACCGTTCCATTCACCCATGAGCCGCTTCATCGGCCATCATGATCGCGTGTACGGGGTGATGGTGAAGGCACAGAATCCGGCGGCGATGACCGACCTGCAGGGCACGGTGAGCGAACTGATGCGGCGCCGGCACAAGCTGCGTCCCGAGCAGCCGAATGATTTCGTGCTCGAAAGCTCGGCGAGTGCGCTCACCCAGTGGGAGGTCATCAAGGGCATCCTGGTGAAAGCGGGCGTCGTGCTTCCAGCCATCGGCCTCGTCGTGGGCGCCATTGTGATCATGAACATCATGCTGGTGGCCGTGGCGGAGCGGACGCGCGAGATCGGTATCCGGAAGTCGCTGGGCGCGCGGCGCCGCGATATTCTCTCGCAGTTTCTCGTGGAGGCCGCCACGCTCAGCACCGTCGGCGCCGCCCTCGGCATTGGGCTGGGCTTCGGATTGTCGCGGGCCATTGCCACACTCTCCCCACTGCCCACCAGCGTGGCGCTCTGGTCCGTGATCGTGTCCGTTGTGCTCGGCGCCGGCGTCGGCATCGCGGCCGGACTGTACCCGGCGAGCCGCGCGTCGCGCCTCGATCCCATTGCCGCGCTGAGGGCGGAATAGCATGACCCTCGGTGACCGACTGCGCATTCTGAGTGAGGGCGTCTTCATCGCCTTCGACGCGATCCGCTCCAACAAGGTGCGCGCTGCGCTCACCATCCTGGGCGTCGCCGTGGGCGTGTTCGTCGTCACGGCCATGTCCGCCGCGGTGCACGGCATCAACTCCGGCGTGGAGAAGAGTCTGGCGGCGGCGGGGCCGACGACCTTCTTCATCACGAAGTGGCCCATCGCCATCAACAGTTGCAACGGATCCGATGACAGTTGTCCGTGGCGGCACAACGCACCGCTCACGGTGGAGGACGCGCAGCGCATCGCGAGACAGCCCTCCGTGGCGGGTGTCATCGCGCATGCGGGCGGCTCGGCGGCATTCAAGTACAAGGATCAGGAGCTGCCGGGCGCCAGCTACGACGCCTACTCGCCCGGCTGGACGAACGTGGATGGGGGCACAATAGATCCCGGGCGCAGCTTCACCGACGCCGAGAACACCGACGCGACCCAGGTCGTGATCATCAACCAGGCCATGCAGGAGAAGTTCTTCCCGCAAGGCAGCGCGCTGGGCAAGACGATCCAGGTGAACGGCATCCCCTTCCGCGTCATCGCCGTGTATCACCCGCTGGCCAACATCTTCAGCGGCGCCAACAAGCCCGGCGCCATCTTTCCGTTCGAGACCGCGCGCCGCAAGCTGAACATGGGCGTGCGCTGGATGGACATTACCGTGAAGCCGCGTGACGGCGTCGCGCAGGACGTCGCCATTGATGACGCCATCGCCACCCTGCGCAGCCGCCGCTTGCTCAAACCCTCGCAGGATAACACCTTCTTCGTGAGCACGCAGGAGAAGGTGATGGAGCTCTACAACAAGATTGTCGGCATGTTCTTCGCGGTCATGCTCGGGCTGTCGTCCATCGGCTTGCTGGTGGGCGGCGTGGGCGTGATCGCCATCATGATGATCAGCGTGACGGAGCGCACACGCGAGATCGGCGTGCGCAAGGCGCTGGGCGCCACGCGCGGGACGATCCTCTGGCAGTTTCTCGTGGAGGCCGCGACGCTCACGCTCATTGGCGCCGTCATCGGCCTCATCGTGGGCGCGCTGATCACCTATGGCATCCGGCGCCTGTCCTCCATCGATGCCTCCATCCCGTCGCTCGCGATCGTCGCGGCACTCGCCGCCAGCGCGATCACCGGCGTGGTGTTCGGTCTGCTCCCCGCCGTGCGCGCGGCGAGGATGGACCCGGTGGAGGCGTTGAGGTATGAGTGAGGTGCTCGCTGATAGCTGGTAGCTGGTAGCTGGTTTTGGGACGGTCGCTGGTCGCTGGTCGCTGGTAAGTTGAATCGACGCGAGAGATTCCCCCCACCGGCTACTGTCGTTACACCAGCTACCAGCTTCCGCCCTAATGACCCTCACCGACGTTCTCGTGATCGCGCTGGGTCAGATCCGCGCGAACAAACTCAGATCCTTCTTCACGCTCCTGGGGATCATCGTCGCGGTCACCTTCCTGGTGGCCGTCGTCGCGATTATTCAGGGAATGAACGCCTACGTGAAGGAGAACATCGCGGACGCCGTCGTGGGCGTGAACACGTTCCAGGTGCGGCGCATTCCGATCAGGATCGGTCTGTTCGACGATGAGGAATGGCGCGAACTGCAGAAGCGCCCCAGGCTCACGCGGGACGCTGCCGCCGCCGTCATCGCGGCGCTCCCCAATGCGCTTGCCGTGAGTGTGCAGTCCGGCTTTCCCACCCCGCTCGCCGAACTCACCTGGCGCGACCGCACGCTGGACAACGTGTCGGTCGTCGGCGCCACGGCGCCCTACCAGGTCGTGCAGAACTATCAGTTCACGAGCGGTCGCCCGCTCACGGATACCGACGCGAGCGAGCGGCGGCCCGTTGTCGCCATCGGCGCCGATGTCGCCGACAAGCTGTTCAACGGCGAGGATCCCGTCGGGAAGCACCTGCGCATCATGGGCGAGCGCTTCACCGTCGCGGGGGTCATCGCGGCCAAGGGACGCGTGCTGGGGCAGTCGTTCGACACGTTCGTGCTCATGCCGATCACGAGTTTCGAGACCGTGTACGGACGGCGTGGCAGCTCCACCATTTCGGTGAAGATGCCGGATGCCGCCTCCATCCCCACCGCCATGGCAACGGCCGAGGAGGCCATGCGGATCGCGCACCGGCTGCGTCCCGCGCAGGCGGACGACTTCACCGTGGAGACGGCCGCGGCGCTCGTGGACTTCTGGCGCAATCTCACCAGAGTGCTCTTTCAGGTCATCCCGGCCGTGGTCGCGATCGGTGTGCTCGTGGGCGGCATCGTGATCATGAACATCATGCTCATGGCAGTCACCGAGCGCACCCACGAGATCGGCATTCGCAAGTCGGTTGGCGCGACGCAGCGCGACATTCGGCGGCAGTTTCTCACGGAGGCGGTGATGCTGGCCACGCTGGGCGGGGCGCTGGGCGTGGCCACAGGCTGGGGGCTCGCGCTGGCCGTAGGCGCCGCGTCGCCGCTGCCAGCGCGTGTCACCGCGTGGTCCATTGGCGTCGCGCTCGCGCTCGGCGCAGGCGTCGGCGTGCTCTTTGGTGTCTATCCGGCCGCGCGTGCGGCGCGCCTCGATCCCATCACCGCGCTCCGGGCGGAATGAGACTCGGCCACCATCTCGGCGAGAACGTCCGCATCGCGCTCGACACCATGCGGACGAGCAAGATGCGCTCGGCGCTCACCATTCTCGGCGTGGTGATTGGCGTCGCCACCGTCATGGCGATGGCGGCGATCGTCCAGGGGGTCCGCGACCAGATTCTGCATACGCTGGAGATCGCGGGCCCCACGACGTTCTATGTGATGAAGACCTCCACGCCGACGAACCCGAATCAGCTCCCGCCAGCGATTCGCGATCGTCCCGACGTCGCAGCGCGCGAGGCCACCACCATCGCGTCACTGCCGCGCATCGAGTACGCGGCCATCTGGGGCCAGACCATGGGGCGCGTGGAGTATCGCAGCATCCGGACGCAGCAGGTGGCCGTGTTCGGCGCGGACAACGGGTATCCCGAGGTACAGGGCGGCGATCTGTTGTCGGGGCGCTGGTTCACCCGCGCCGAGCTGGCGGGCGGCGCTGCCGTGACGGTGATCGACCAGGATGTCGCGCGGCGCCTCTTCGGGCGCGAGGATCCGCTCAACCGGATCGTGCGCGTGGGTGGCTGGCCCGCGCGTGTGATCGGCGTGTACGAACAGCCCGCCAACATCTTCAGTCCGCCGGGACAGGCAACCGGCGCGATCCTCCCGTACTTCATGCTCGATCATGACTTCCAGTTCGATCACACCAACGCACTGTGGATCGTCGTCAAGCCCCGTCCGGGCATAACGGTCGAGCAGGCACAGGAGGACGTGCTCACGGTGCTGCGGCGCATGCGACATCTGCGTCCGTCGCAACCGAACAGCTTCGATCTCATGACGCAGGATCAGATCCTCGACACCTTCAACAAGATCACGGGCGTGTTCTTTCTCGTCATGATCGTTCTGTCCGGGGTCGCGCTCATGGTGGGCGGCATCGGGGTCATGGCCATCATGATGGTGTCCGTGACGGATCGCACGCGCGAGATCGGCGTGCGCAAGGCGCTGGGCGCCACGCACCGCGACATCATGCTCCAGTTTCTCACCGAAGCCGCGACGCTCACCGGGATCGGCGGTGCCATCGGGATCATTCTCGGACTCGGCATGGGGCGGCTCGCCACGACAGTGATGAAGATCGAAGCGACGACGCCCGTGCTCTACACGCTCGTCGCGGTGGCGGTGTCGGTGAGCATCGGGCTCGTGTTCGGCCTGCTCCCGGCGAACCGCGCGGCGAGGATGGACCCGGTGGAGGCGCTCCGCTACGAGTGAGACGGCGGACGCCCGCATGTCGGACCCTGGCGTCCCTCGGGCATCCTCCGCCTCATCCGTCCGCTTCCCATATATTCCTGCCCATGTCCTCCATTGACGTTCTCGCCATTGCGGCGCATCGCGACGATGTGGAACTCACCTGCGGCGGCACGCTGCTGCGCGCCGCCGCGCTCGGGCGCGCGACCGCGATCATTGATCTCACCGAAGGGGAGACCGGTACGCGCGGCTCTGCGGCATTGCGCGCCGCCGAAGCCAGCCGGGCCGCCGAGATCCTGGGCGTGAGTGCGCGCATCAACATGGGCTTTCCCGACGCGGGCGTGGTGAACACGCCAGCCACGCGCGCCGAGCTCGCGAAGGCCATTCGCCGCTTCGCGCCGCGCGTCGTCATTGCGCCCGCGCAGCATGGCCGACACCCGGATCACCGCGTCACGGCACAACTGGTGCGGGACGCCTGCTTCGTGGCCGGACTCGCCAAGATCGAACCCTCCGTCCCGAAACACCGCCCCCACAAGGTCATCCACTGCCTCTCCTTTCGCGAAGACTACATCAAGCCGACGTTCGTCGTGGATATTTCAACGGTGTTCGAGCAAAAGCTCGACGCGGTCCGCGCGTACGCCTCGCAATTCGACGGCGTGACGCAGGCGGGCGAGGTGTATCCCAACGGCGATCCGCTGCTCGACATGGTGCGTCATCACGCGGCGCACTGCGGGTCGCTCGTGCGCGTGCGCTACGGCGAGCCATTTTTCACCACGGAAACGATGCGCGTCGATGACGTGGCCGCGCTCGAGGTCTCCACATTTTGACCGACGACACCCCTCGGGCGCACGACCGGAGCGACATCAGCTACCCGGGCTATCTGGCGCTCGACGCGCTGCTTGCGCTGCAGCATCCCCTTTCACGCCCGGAGCATCCGGACGAACTGCTGTTCATCGTCGTGCACCAGGCCAGTGAACTCTGGTTCAAGGTGATCCTGCATGAGCTCGAGTCGCTCGTGCGCGCCATGGAGGCGAACGACGTCATTGGAGCCGTCTTCGAAGTGAAGCGGCTGAACGCCCTGGTGCGCATCGTGACCGACCAGCTCTCCGCGCTCGACACACTGCCGCCGCAACGCTTCGCGGAATTTCGCGGGTATCTCGGCACGTCCAGCGGCTCGCAGAGCGCGCAGTTCCGAGCCATCGAGGCGGCGTCGGGGCTGCGCGAAGCGCACTTCATGACGGTCATCAACGAACACGGGGCGCCCCCGCCGATCGTCACGCGCTGGCTCGAGCGTCCCACGCTGCAGGCGCAGCTCACCACGCTGCTGGAGGCGAACCACGCGACCCTCGAGGCGATTTACTCGTCGCCGACGCCATCGCCCCTTCTCATGCTCGCGGAAGAGCTGCTCGAGTACGAACAGGGATTCGCGCGCTGGCGCTTCCTGCACGTCCAGCTCGTGGAGCGGATCATCGGACCCGCCACGCAGGGCACCGGTGGAACGCTCGGATCGCGCTACCTCGCGCGCACCGTATCACAGCGCTTCTTCCCGGAACTCTGGAGCGTGCGGTCGAAATTCTTCGGTGGCGGCAGTGCGTCGGGCGCCACGTCACCGTAATGCTGCACGACATCAGCGTCGCGGTGCGGCACGGAACGCCGGAATGGCCTGGCGACACGCCGTACACGTGCGGCTGGACCTGGCAGCTCGCGCGCGGCGACAGTGTCAACGTCTCGACCATCACGATGAGTCCGCACGTCGGGACGCACGCGGACGCACCGTTGCATGTGGACGACGGGTGGCCCGCGTCCGACCGGCTGCCGCTCGATGCATTCATGGGATCCGCACTGGTGTGCACCGTCGCCGCCACGCCCCGCCTGCTGACGCTGCACGACCTGCCGTCCGTGCCGGCCGGCGGCGTGACACGTTTGCTCCTGCGCACCGGGAAGAGCATTGCCAGCGGCGCATTTCCCAATGGCTGGCCCGCGCTGTCGCCCGATACGATCCGTGAGTTGATCGCGCGCGGTCTGCGGCTCCTCGGCGTGGATGCGCCGTCCGTCGACCTGCGCGACAGCCGTACGCTGGATACGCACCGCGCGCTCTTCGCCGGTGACGCGTGGAATCTGGAGAATCTCGACCTTCGCGCGGTGACGGACGGCGCGTACGAACTCACCGCTCTCCCGCTCAAACTTCTCGGTCTCGATGCGGCGCCGGTCCGTGCCGTGCTGCGCACGGCCCCCGCAGGGGCAGCCCATGGGGCAGCCCCTGTGTAGCTTCAGTGCCACATAGGGGCAGCC